>JBEBBJ010000191.1:0-2764 GCA_041158445.1 Bacteroidota bacterium | reverse complement strand
AAATGACTTTTAATCAGCCAAAGGCGGATTAAATTCTCCTTCCCACTTCGATACCACACAAGTAGCAACTCCGTTTCCTGCAACAGAAGTTACCGTTCTTCCCATATCTAAGAATGGATCTACACCTAGTAACAAGGCGATTCCTTCTGCCGGTAGATTGAACATGGTTAGTGTGCCGGCAATGATGACTAAAGAAGCGCGAGGTACACCTGCGATACCTTTGGACGTAATCATCAAGGTTAATAACATCGTGATTTGTTGTTCTAAACTTAAATGAACGCCATAAGCTTGTGCAATAAATCCAGTCGCAAAAGTCATATATAACATTGATCCATCTAAATTAAAACTGTAACCCAGAGGTAGAACAAAGCCTACAATTCTTCTACTGCATCCAAATTTCTCTAAAGCCGCGATTGTTTGAGGGAAAGAGGCTTCTGAGCTAGCAGTAGAAAAGGAAATGAGTAACGCCTCTTTTAATTCCTTTAAAAGTTTCCAGTATGGGATGCCATTTGCAAGACAAATTAACCATAAAATGACTACTGTGAAGAAGAGCAATCCCCCTAAGAAGCACACCATCAGATAACCGTAACTAATCAAAATACTTAAACCTTTATTAGCTACTACAGTAGTCATAGCTGCAAATACAGCATATGGAGCTACTTCCATCACATAATTGACCATTTTGAAGATTACCTCAGCTAGGTTTTCAAATACGTGAATTAAACGTTTACCTACCTCACCGATAGAACCTAATGCAACGCCAAAGAAAAGTGAAAAGATCACAATTTGTAGGATTTCATTTTCCGCTAAAGCTTTAAAAAAGCTATCTGGAAAAATATGCAAGATGAAGTCTTCCATAGTTTTGGCTTTCGAGGAATCGATACCCGTTTCGGTTCCTGCAGCGGGTTTAGGCCAGCTTTGAAGACTTCCAGGTTGTGTGATGTTCACCACCACAAGTCCTGTTACTAAGGAAAGAATGGTCGCAAAATAGAAATACCCAATCGTTTTAATACCAATCCGGCCTACGGCCTTGAAATCACCCAATTTCGCAATTCCCACTACCAGTGTACAGAACACTAAGGGGCCTACGATCATTTTGATGAGGCGTAAGAATATCTTAGACACGATTTGAACCTTAGCCCCTAAATCGTGGCTAACTTCTGGAGCAAAATAAAGGAAGAAGAATTCACCTAGCACTAGGCCAAGGATAAATCCAATGATAATTTTATTCGTTAAGGTTAATTTCATTTTTAGCTGATGAGGGATAAGTATTTTTTATAAAGAGGTTTACGGTAAAAAATCATTCCCCAAAGAAAAGGGAAAAGTAGGTAATTCAAAAACGTCATTCCCGAGGCTATGAAGAGGGTTTACCTCTTTTACCCGGTGCTTGTGTCTCCAAAAACGCAGACCAAACGGCATTTCAACTCCTTCATCCACAAAATACCATTCCACAGGCGTGTCATTTTCTGCTGTAATCAGTGAGCTCCAGGTGAGCTTTGTCAGGAGTAGATTGATATTCAGAATTACCTGATCGTCTTTTTTACATCCATCAAATCTTTCCAATGAAACTTGAGGAAAAGGGGGCGATAACTTCAGTAATAAGTCTGAAGTAAAATGTTCCTTTATGTGAGAGAGGGGAGCCTTTACGGGGCTGGAGAGGGTGAAGGATAGCATATTAGGCTACCAAAAGTTTAAGCAGCGTCGCAAACAATAATTTAATGCCCGTAGCAATGTATTTTGCTACGCTCATTTGCTCTTCCGTCGTATCAGAAACATCCTGATCCGGACTGCCTTCTTCCTGCGCAACAATCCTCTGAGGTTTGTTCGCCATCATTCTGGCAGACGAATCTGTTTGTATCGTTTTCGCCTTCGGGTTTAGGGCAGAATACTCTACACGACCAAAATTGCAGAAAAATAGAATCGTTAAAATTCCGATGAATCCTTTTTTCATTTAATTTTTTGTTTTGCTGCTTCTACCGCTAGTTTTTGTGCTGCGATTTCGCCCTCTTTTGTCTTTTGGTCTAATTTATTCTGTACCTGATTCGTAAGTATCTTCTCTTTGTCGATCTTAGCTTCCTTTAGACGCTCCTCTAAATTATTTATTTGACGCGCATTAGAGTCTAATTCACGAATCAAACGCTCGGATTGCTTACTGTTTTTAGCTTGTGCGGCGATAAGTTCGGCTAATTTGTTTTCTTCCACTCTGACCCCTTCTTCTAAATCAACAATTTTGATAAAATCTTCAATCCATGTGCTTGCTTCGCTTAGTTTAGCATGCCCGGTTTGAATGTATTCATCCGCACCAGTCGCGATGGAAATGAATAATTTTACTTTTTTATTCTCTTCTGAAACTTTAGAAACCACGGTTAAAGGCTTGTCTGAGATACTCGCAATCTGAATATCAGAACTCGCATACGTGCCATTTTTCCCCTCTACTACTTTACCAAATTTGCTTAAATACGCTTTCCAGCTAGCTCTCGCATACTTTTCTTGTGTGTTCACAAAGGTGTAGACTCCTTCTTTTTTAGATTTATCTACTTCAGACATACCTGTAAAAACTTGTGCCTTAACAGAGAAGCTGCCGATTGAAAGTAAAAGTAGAACAAGGATCTTTTTCATAGAGACGAATTTTTTATTAAAGTTAGGAGATTTTTTTAGCTAGGACAACCCTGTTTTTGTTAGAAAAATCACGGAAAGCAAAAAGTGTAAATTCTCCACCGTCTTTTAGTTGGAATTTCTTTCGAATTTCGTCCGCATTGATGGG
>JBEBBJ010000190.1:0-2914 GCA_041158445.1 Bacteroidota bacterium | reverse complement strand
AAGTAGGAGCAGTTTTTTCATAACCCAATTTAGGAATTTACCTGATAAAGAAAAAGCTCGAATTTCTCCGAGCTTTCTAATTTACCAGCGATCTAATCCTAGAATTTTTTTGCCCAGGTCATTTAGTTCCGCAGTTTTATATTTCGTTTGTTCCCATTTGCGCGGATCACCTGGAAAGGCATAGCCTTCAGGAGCGATGCGATCGCGCCAAGAGTTGACACGCCAATCGCGCAGTTCCATATTATCTTCCTCTGCCGGCATCATCGAAATATATTGCCGCACTTGGTCGCTATTGTTTGCGCGTATACCATGAGGCTGCAGACTATTAAAAATCAATAAGTCGCCGGCCTCTAGCGTTACTTTAGTAGGGGTGAAAGCCGATGTATCTGGTAGGAAACGATTCCGGTCTTCAGGTTGTGTTAATTTCCAGGTATCGTAGTCGCGGAATAACTCGGGGATGCATTGGAAGCCTCCCATGTTTTCATCTAGTTGATCTGCTAAAGCCAAAACTCCTTGCACATTCACGGGCTTCGTCTCCGGATCATAATCCCAGTGGATGAAGGCCTTGTATTCGTGTCCGGGACGAATAGGGAAGTTCAAGTTTGCACGATCGATCGTAACCCATAATTTCTCCGTTCCCCAAATATCCACAAACGCATCATAAACTCTTTGCGTCGAGCGATTGTCCCACTGCAATTGGCTATTATAACATTCTACCATTCCGGTGTTCGCTAGTTCTTTCATCTTCATTTCTGCCCTAGGAGCCGTGTACCAGGTGCTCGGGTCATTCGCCTCTTTTCCCTCAAATTCATACAAGAAAGCTGCTGTCTTTAAGGCTTGCTCGCGCGCCACCGCTTGCTTAATCACAACGTAACCATTATGCTTCCAAAAGGCCCAATCCTCCTCACTTAAAACCCGTAAAGGCTGTCCGTTTGAACGATCGTTTAATTTTAGTGCGCTGCTTTTCGCTGTAGATGGATTGCCCGGAATGTCGTAGTGGGCGTTATTAGGGATGTCTGTTTTCATTTTTAATAGATTATGAAACAAAGGTAGCGGGGATGTTGACATAGTATTTCTGCTACATTGATGAATATTTGTACTGTATTGATATTTATATGTCAAAATTGTCTATTTTAGGGTAATTTTAGGTTTCTTTTGACCCCTAAATTGAACGAAGTTTTCTATTGGCATTTTCATCCAGAAATCGAATTAGTGTATGTGGAGGCAGATAAGGGGATCAGGCATATTGGTGATCATATTTCCACCTATGAGGGCTGTGATTTGGCCTTAATCGGGTCCTATATTCCGCATTTGAATTTTGATTATGGGGTCAAAGCCACCGTGGAAACGGTGGTGATTCAATTTCCAGAGACCTATTTTGAAGCTGGATTAGCTCGAATTCCAGAGCTTCAAAAAGTAGTGGATTTAATGGAAAGGGCGAAAACAGGCATTGCATTTACGGGTGAAACGAAGCGAATAGCTGGGGTTCGGTTAAAGAAATTACAGTACATGGATCGTTTCCATCAATTTATGGAGTTGATGAGCATCTTCCAGTTTTTGGCCGTATCCGACGAATATGAAGATCTCGAGGTTCGCCCCATCTCAAGTCAATCCATCTTAAAACAACAAGAAAGGATGCACCGCATCCACCAATTTGTAGAGATGAATTTCCAAAAGCCCATTGATACCCAACAAATAGCAGAGGAGGTAAACTTGACCTTACCCGCCTTTTGTCGCTATTTCAAAAAGGCAACGAAACTAACCTACACGGACTTTGTGAACCAATACCGTGTGCAATACGCAAAGAAACTACTTATTCAAGATAAGAATGTGACAGAGGCCTGCTTCGAATGTGGTTTCGAAAGTCTGTCCTATTTTAACCGCATCTTTAAAAAGTTTGCAGGGGTGTCACCTTCAGCGTTTAAGAAGGGGCAATAAAAATAAAAAGCCGAAGAACAACGTCCTTCGGCCTCTTTAAAATTCCTCAAATAAATTTATTTAATCCCTTGAGAGAATTGATCTAATCCAGAGATTTTTCCATTTAAGTCAAATTGAAACATTTCTACTAATGACTTGTTCCAAACGCTACCATCTTTCGCAACACGCTTCTCCGTAGAAGTTACGATTACACCTGAAACTGGATCTGTATATGCGATTTTGATTGGAATAATTCCTGAAATTTTCCACTCAACTGATTTGAAGTCATTCATCATTTGACGAAGATCTTTCTTTTCGATTACCATTTTGTTGCCATCAAAGTCTGTTATTTTGACTTTGTCAGCGAAGAAAGAAAGGACAGTTTCCACATCTAATGCATTATATGCCTTGTTGAACTTTTCAATTGCTTCCACTTCGCCACGGTTAGAGAATTGGAATGCTCTTCCGTTTGTTTCTCCTTTTGAGTAGAATCTTCCACCTGATGTTTGTCCAAACTCGTTTGATTTCGGGATAGATGAAAATTGGTTGAAATCTGAAATTTTCCCAGACGGGTCTATTTTAAATAATTCGAACAAATTCATTTTTTCTTTTGAACCATCTATCGCCTCGCGTTCCTCTGTAGATTGTAACATGACAATTTCGTCCGAAGAACCTGCTACCTTGATAGGTAAAATGGCATAGGGAACGTTGTTTAATTTTTTTGAATAGGCATGCCATTTCTTATTGAAGTCACCTGTTTTCTTTTGCATTTCAGGAGAGTAAAGAGCTAGGTCTTTTTCTGAATCATTTGAGTTGTACGCTTTCACCATGTCTAAAATTACTTGGCTACTTTTCTCTGAACCTAATTGGAAACCTTTACCTGCATCTTTGCCAGAGAATATTTTACCCGCTGTTTGTTGTGCTGATGCACTGAAAACGGATGCCATGATGGCACCTACTAGAACAAATTTTTTCATTGAATTAATTTTTTGATTTG
>JBEBBJ010000189.1:0-3049 GCA_041158445.1 Bacteroidota bacterium | reverse complement strand
TAGCATTCAACGCATGACATTACATAGAGAAGGACGGACCCTATTATTCACTTCATTACTCATCGTATTAGGTATTAATGGCCTGGTTGCGTATTTCTTTCCTGAAAATGTCTATTTGAGAGAGACCATCGTGGTCATCACCTCATTATTCTATCTCATTATCTTACAATTTTTCCGTGTTCCAAAGCGTGTGACGGAGATTAACCCGAAGCACATCATCGCCCCAGCGGATGGAAAAGTCGTTGTGATCGAAGAAACCGTAGAAACAGAGTATTTCAACGGACCACGTCGCCAGGTGTCGATCTTCATGTCTCCGATTAACGTGCACGTAAACTTCAACCCTATCTCAGGAATCGTATCTTATTTCAAATACCACCCAGGCAAATTCTTAGTGGCTTGGCATCCTAAATCAAGTACAGAAAATGAGCGCACAACGTATGTTGTGAAGCATGAAAATGGTACAGAAGTATTGTTCCGTCAGATTGCAGGCGCCTTAGCGAAACGTATTTGCTGGTATGCGAAAGAAGGAGATGCTGTCGTTCAAGGAACGGAATTCGGCTTCATAAAATTTGGTAGCCGTATCGATATTTATTTACCTTTAGACGCAGAAATCTGCGTGAATATCGATGACAAACCGGTAGGAGGCGAAACGGTGATTGCTAAGTTAGCTTAAGACCCTGATCTACTTCAGAGAAGTCCGCTAATTGATCTGAATCCAGATCAAAAACAAGCACAACCTCGCCATTCACGATGGCAGGCAAAACGATCTCCGATTTCGAGGCAGATGCACAGGCAATATGCCCAGGAAATTCCTCCACGTCCGGTACTAAAACCGTTTCGCGCATAGTATAGGCATGTCCGCAAACTCCTTTGTGAAAGGGGATTCGGGTACAAGCTACAGGGCCTTGGAATGGACCTAAGACTAATTGATCCTCTTTGGTCAGATAAAATCCTACCCAGAAAAAGCCAAATACCTCATGCACCGCCGCGGCGATGTTTGCTAGGTTTGCATATTTATCTGTTTCTCCCGCGAGTAAAGATTGAATTTGGGGATAAAGGGAGGCGTATTTCTCCTTGCGGCTTCCCTCGATTTTAATTAGATCCTCTGCCATCTTATGCGAAATATCGTTGTAACCAAGTGGTATCCGCTCTTTGTAACCAGCCTGAGCGGTAGGCTCCTAATGATTCGGTTTGTAATGGAATTACGTTTTTTGAAGGGGTAAGTCTAGGATTATTCTTTAAAGCCATTAATGGAATCAAAGTAAGCTCGTCACCATCTACTACTGCCGTGCTTCTATCAAAGAAATCGATGCCTAATTCAGCGCCCATCTCTTTAAACCAGCGTGTCGAAGCATCGATGGAACAGCCGGAGGCTGCGTTGACCGTTTCGTCTACGGCAATCACAATCACTTGCTGAAAACGGATCTCGAAAGACGCATTCAAACCAGCTCCATGTGCTGCCCATTGGGTTAAAGCTGGTGTCAGGTAGTTTTCAATCGCTTGGGTTTCCGACGCTGAAAAAGGTCGGTTCGCCTGATATACCCACACGCGGGAGTGATCGGGCATTTGTTCTATCGGTAAATACATAATTTTACATGGATTGCTGAACGAGTTCCGCTAAATCTACTACTTGGATGTGTTTTTCTTTGCCTACTTTGTTTAGGCCGTCTTGGACCATGACCATGCAGAATGGACAGGCTAAGGCTACTTTCGTGACGCCAGAATCCACCATTTCTTGCACTCTCTTCACCTGCACGTCTTCGCCACCTGTTTCTGGTTCTTTGAATACTTGCGCACCGCCGGCTCCACAGCAGAGTCCTTTGGTTCTACAACTTTTCAGCTCGACTAGTTCCTTTTTTAATCCCGAAATGATTTCGCGGGGAGCTTCGTAAACGCCATTGCCACGACCTAGGTAGCAGGAATCGTGGTAAGCCACTTGCTCTAAAGACGTTTCATCGGAGGCTTTTATCTTCCCGGCGCTGATTAATTCTGCCAAAAGCTGGCTATGGTGAATCACCTCATAATTACCGCCTAAGCCTGGGTATTCATTTTTTAAGGTATTGAAACAATGCGGACAAGCCGTCACAATCTTCTTCACCGCATAGAGGTTCAAGACCTCGATGTTCGCCATCGCTTGCATTTGGAACAAGAACTCATTTCCTGCTCTTCTCGCTGGATCTCCCGTGCAAGATTCTTCCGTGCCTAAAACCGCAAAAGAGATACCCACTTTCTGCAAGATCTCCGAAAAGGCGCGCGTTACTTTCTTATGGCGATCATCAAATGACCCCGTACCGTTAATCGACTACCATCATCGCTCCAACCTGGAGGGCCAAAAACATAGCCTAAAACTGATTTAAAACTTTTTGCTCTTAGAACGTCCTTTATCATTTGAACCCATTCATAAAACGCAATTTTAGCTGGATTATAGCTTTCAATCTGCTTCGTTAAACCGTATTGAGGACGTTGATTCTCGGAAACAAACGACCCAAACATCCGATCCCAAATGATCAATACCCCCGCATAATTTGTGTCCAGATAATCCAAATCCGTGCCATGGTGCACCCTGTGGTGCGATGGCGTATTCAAAATATATTCAAACCACCGAGGCATCTTATTAATTAATTCCGTGTGTATCCAATACTGGTAGAGTAAACTGGTTTGTTGGAAGAACATCACGATAAATGGGTGAACACCGATCAAGGGCAGCCAAAGCCAAAAGATAAAACCTCCGGATAGATTGCCTGTCCAAGTTTGGCGCAAGGCCGCAGCTAGATTATACTTAGGCGACGAATGATGTACCATGTGCGAAGCCCAATAAAAACGAACGACATGCGAAATGCGATGCACCCAATAATAGGTTAAATCCTCCCCGAAAAATGCAAGTACCCAAACGGGCCAACTTTGGCCTAAATCAAACAGTTTCCAGTTATTGTACACATAAAATGAGGCTCCCACGGTGATTGCCTTGGTTACAAAACCGATCCCTAAATTCCCTAGACCCAAACCAATCGAGGTCATCGAATCCTTCGCCTCCACATAGTCCCGGTGC
>JBEBBJ010000188.1:0-3116 GCA_041158445.1 Bacteroidota bacterium | reverse complement strand
ATATTTCACTTTAAAGAAATTGAAATTTTGGCATTGAAGAATTACCTTGCAACCCAAGGCATCCCGATGCGCATTTAATAGAAATATGTCAAAGCAACCTGATTTTTCCAAAGGCCTCGTGCCTGCCATCATCCAAGATGCGTCCACGCGCACGGTTCTCATGTTAGGCTACATGAATGAAGAGGCGTATGCGAAGACCGTTTCTGAGCAGCGCGTGACCTTTTTCAGCCGTTCGAAGAACCGTCTTTGGACTAAAGGCGAAGAATCAGGCAACTTCCTCGACGTCATCAGCCTTTCGATTGATTGCGACGCTGACACCATTTTAATTCAGGCCAAACCAGCCGGCCCCACCTGCCACACCGGAGCAGACACCTGCTTCAACGAGTCAAACGCAGACAACGCCGCCTGGCTTGATCAACTAAAACACGTCATAAGAAGCCGCAAAACCGCTTCTGCAGACACTTCTTACACGGCATCTCTATTTAAATTAGGCACCCACAAAGTCGCCCAAAAAGTAGGCGAAGAAGCCGTCGAACTCGTTATCGAAGCTTTAATGCAAAACGATGACCTTTTCAAAGGCGAAGCGGCCGACTTAATTTTCCACTTATTAGTCTTATTAGAAGACCGTGGCATCGATTTAAGCGAAATCATCGCCGTTCTTCAATCTCGTCACGCCTCTAAATAATCTATCTTATGATCGGTTTCATCATTCGTTACATCATTATCGCCTGCATCGTATTAGTTATTCCCCGCTATTTAAAGGGAATCACGGTAGACGGATTTACCACCGCGCTTTTAGTCGCTTTGGCGATGGGCTTTGTGAATTCATTCATCAAACCCGTGTTAAAGATCATCAGCTTCCCTATCACATTTATGACTTTAGGGTTGTTCTCTTTAGTGATCTCGGTAGGTCTTGTCTATTTAGTCGCTGCCTATGTACCCGGGTTTGTGGTTACCGGCTTTATTGCTCCCTTGATTTTTAGTTTTATCGTCTCTCTTTCGACCTCTTTTGTCGGATTATTTACGAAATAAGGCTCTGATGGCACTTTTTGCTATAATTAGTCGAGATATCTTGAAGCGACTTTTCAGGTATTGACACATTCTGTCAATTCGCCAAAACGCTTTCTACACCCGCGCGACATTTCATCTATTCCTTAATTCATTCAAGAACTTCCGCGAATCAAAAATCAATGTCTTCGTCGGTACCGGAGCCACGATCACGGATTCGCTGAAAACTTCTTTGTCTTTTTCGATGATGGTAATCGTCACTTTGGTGAACTTGTAGGGACCCATGTGGCCGTTGTAGAAGAGCAAGGGCTCTTTGGGGTTAAAGAAGTTAAACATGTTTTCAAGGGTTTAGTGGTTAGTGACACCGTGGCGGCGGAATTGAAAATGACGTAGGGTGACGGCCTGGGTGTGGTCGTAGACGATGGCGTTTTTGAGGATGAGCTTGAAGCTGAATTTCCTTTCCAGTTTTACTTTGTGGAATTTGAGGTAGTATTTGACGTCTTTTTCTGCATCAGGTAAAGCGTCCTCCACTAAATTTTCAAAGCCTACAAAGGATCTTTTGATGCGCTCCCGCATCCAAAACACACAAAGTTCGCGCGCGTCTACCTGGTGGTAATGGGCAAAAATGATGACGAGGTCGATGTCTGGGATGCGGTTGCCGTTTTCGTATTTGCTCAAAAGTCCGGCATCGATCCCGAGATCCTGCGCCATCACGTGCAGCGGGTGCAGCGGAACCGCACGGATGAGCTTCAGGTATCTAGAGAAGTGGTTAAACATATTGATTAGTGGTTTGGTGTTCCAAATGTATTCCCACTAATCCTCCCATCCTAACAGCTTATTGATAATCTAAAATCAGAGTTCGATATTTATTTCTAATCGCCCTCCGAGGCCTAATTCAACGATTTTTTGCAAGGTTGAAATTCTGATTTCTGCCAAATTATTTTCTGCCAATGAAATACTGCACCTAGATGTCCCGCATTTTTTCGCAAATTCTTCTTGCGTCAGCTGGAGTTTTTGTCGAGCTATTTTAATCAAAGTGCTTATTTTGAAAAGCTGCGCTCCCCATTCGAATTCATTTCTGGATGCTGAACCTACCTTACCATAATGCTCCTCAATCATTTGATCTAATGTTGTGATGTCCTTTTTCATAGTGGTTGTTTTTAGTTGAAATTGTTTTTGACAATTTCAGGTATTGACAGTTTGTGACAATACCTGAAAAAGCCATTTAGAGAAATAAGAGTTAATATGACAAATACTACCTATAGGCCCCTCAGGGCTAATATTATCTGTTTTAATTCAGGAATCACTACAACAGTCGTATCCCAAATCACATCCATTTTTATGGCATGATATTCGTGGAGAATAAAATTGCGAAACGATTTCACCTTATACCATGGGTAGTCGATCTTATCTAGGACAGCTTTGTCAATCAACAGGGATGCTTCGCCGATGATTGTGTAGTTAAATAAGCAAGCTTCAATGGTTTTTGTGTCTTTTAGGAAGGATTCTAATGTGTGGTCTGCAGTGTACTGTTGAATTTTGTCAATGGCTAGGAGAATGTGCTCGATCCTTTCTTGTGAGCTGGGGGCTAGGTCGTGGTTAAGGTTTTTTGTGATACTCTTTAATGGGGCTCCTAGCATGACTAGGTCGACTTTTAAGGTGAGAAGCTGGGAGAGGTCGTGTTGGATTTCGGCTAGGTCAAAAAGGGTGAAAGGAGTGTTTTTGTATACTTGAATCTGAATATCGATATCGCTGGTGGGAGATTGGGTGCCACGGGCGTGGGAGCCAAAGATCCAGGCGCGGCGGATGGGCGCTTTTTGTTGGAAGTAAGTGGCGATAAGATCGAGTGTATCCGAGTTCATGTAGGAAAGGTAGTGAAATCCGAATGGAATAATGAATAAGACAATGTCAACCATTGTGATATTTTCTGTATTTTTAGGAATAATTCAATAAGAGCTTATGCAAGGAGTGGATACTATTTTTGATAATAATAAGGTGCCGGTAAAGAAGTTGTGGCAGGTGATTATGGCGTCGAGTGTGGGGACGGTGATTGAGTGGTATGACTTTTATATTTTTGGGAGTTTGAGTGCGATTATTTCGGTTAGTTT
>JBEBBJ010000187.1:0-3076 GCA_041158445.1 Bacteroidota bacterium | reverse complement strand
AGCGATTGCAATAAGCGTACTTTTCCTTTGTCCTGAGACAATAAATTGTCTGCATCGTAACCCGTGATATTTCCCTCCGCATCATAAATGAAGGTATTTGCATACACGTTTTCAGCGGGGATACCCATCTCATTCACGACTGGAACGATAAAGTCCTTAAATCCAGAAGATACGATCAAAATTTGTGCCGCATTCTCCTCTAAAAAATCTTTGTTACGCTTGAATGACTCAGAAATTTTACCCTTCAAAAAGACGATCAATTGATCTACGTGCGAACGATTCGCCGGCAATAAAGCCACTCGATCACGTAAGGAATCTGAGAAAGAATAGGCCCCTACCATACCTTGGTCGGTGATATCCTTAATCTTCCCCACGATCTCCGCTTGCTTCGGATTTCCCTGAAGCGCGATTCTCGCTAATTCATCGAGCCCCTCCACTTTCGTGAACGTACTATCGAAATCAATGACAATTTTTAAAGGTTCTGCTTGAGCTGTAGGCATATTTTTATTTTCTAAACGCTTTTCTTAAACCAAAGTTCGGCTCGATTCTCCGACCAAGTATAGCCTTGGTAATTCTTCGGATAAAATCCACAATGTCCTCCTTTTTCCTGTGCGTCTAATTGGACAAAATCCAAGGTTTTCACATAGTCTTCCGGAATGCATTCCGCCGATAAAAAAGGGTCATTTTTTGCATTCAGGATTAAAGTGGGTACGTTAATCCGATCCAAAAAATACAGGGAACTACTCTTTTCGTAATAGTCTTCCCCGTCTTTAAACCCGTGTAAAGGCCCTGTGATCACATTATCAAAATCCACTAAACTCTTAATAGAATCAATCATCTCCACGGTGATATCCTGAGGATAGCGCGCGGACTTTTCCTTGACTTTTTTAATGAGAGTTTGTAGAAATCGATGAGTGTAGAGTCTGTTTTCACGCTTAGCTAATTGCTTGCTACTCGATGAAAGGTGTAAAGGTACTTCGGGAGGATTTTTACCCTGTTCCCCTAACCATTTTAGGGTCAGGTTACCTCCTAAACTAAATCCCGCCAGGTAGATATCTTTCGCCCCGCGTTCGATGGCCAGCTTAATAATAAAGTCCAAATCATCCGTCGCCCCACTGTGGTAAAAACGCAAATTCTTATTTGGCTCTCCCGAACAACTTCGGTAATTCCAAGCCAGCGCATTCATCCCTTTCATCTTGTTGATTAAACCCGTCACATATTGGCGATCACTCGAACCTTCCAATCCGTGGGACACAATCAACAAAGGCCTCTCCTCTATTGGACCTCCATACCAATCAATATCCAAGAAATCCTGATCCGGCGTTGTTACTCGCTCCCGGCGGGGTGTCTCAGCCAGCTGCACTTTCCGAAAAACGGAGGGATAAATACTCTGGGTATGCCCGTCCGGTAACCAAAGAGGCGGGGTATAATTTTCTAACATTAAATAAAAAAGTCTGGCAATAATTGATTTTCAGGTGTATTCGGGTTCACACGATACTCAGAGAAATCCGTCACCCCTTCCGCACGCAATACGTCCTCGTCAATATAGAAATGACCACTCACCGTCTTTGCGTCTTTCTGTAAGATCGCTGAAGCAGCATCTGCCATAATCGTCGCCTTACGACCTAATTGCATCATTTGCGCATTTCCTACAGCAAATTCGATCGCAGCTGTGGCAATAATCGTTTTAGGCCAAAGTGAATTAAACGCCACTTTCCCTTTAAACTCCGACGCCATTCCCAGGGTACATAAGGACATTCCGAATTTCGCAATCGAGTAGGCCACGTGATTTTCAAACCAGCGCGCCTCCACATTCAAAGGTGGCGAAAGCGTTAACACATGGGGATTTTCTGACTTTAATAAATGAGGTAAACAAGCCTGCGCACACAAATAGGTTCCACGCGTGTTGACCTGATTCATCAAATCGTATTTCTTCATCTCCGTACTCAGAGTTCCTGTTAGCTGAATCGCCGAAGCATTATTGATTAAAATGTCGATGCCACCGAAGGTGTCCACCGCTTTTTGTACCGCAGCTAAAACCTGATTTTCGTCACGAATGTCGACCATGCAGGCCAAAGCCCTTCCTCCTGCCGCCTCAATTTCTGCCGCCGCCGTGTGAATCGTACCCGGTAATTTAGGATGTGGTTCTGAGGTTTTTGCCGCAATAACGATGTTTGCGCCCTCTGAAGCTAATTTTTTCGCAATCTCTAATCCGATCCCACGGGATCCACCCGTGATAAAAACGGTCTTGTTTTTGAAGTGCATCTTTTTGCTATTTTTTCTTCATCTAAATTACGATTTTCTTTCAAAGACAGATACATTTTAAACTTTTGCATTGTACTTTTGTGAATTAATAATCACGCTTAAGACAGAAATGATTTTACCTTTTAAATCCATCAGCCTTTCACACCGTACTGCGCCGCTCGCCATTCGCGAGATGTTAGCGTTGAACGAGGAAGAGAGCAAAGGATTTTATGTGAAGTGTAAGGATCTTTTTGGCCTAAATGAATTATTAATCGTTTCTACCTGCAACCGCACCGAGTTCTATTATACCTCTGATCGCGACATCTCGACAGATTTAACGAAAGCCTTTTTAATCGAAAAAGGCCTGACGAACACAGCTGAATACCTAGGCTATTTCAAGCAAATGAACGAAACAGAGGATTCTCTGCGTCATTTATTCGAAGTGGCAACCGGTTTACAATCCAAGGTAGTGGGTGATTTACAGATCCCGAACCAAATCAAGAAAGCCTACCAACAAGCGGCAGATTTAAATATGGCAGGTCCCTATTTGCACCGTTTGATGCATACCATTTTCTACTCTAACAAGCGTGTTGCGCAAGAAACTTCGTTCCGCGATGGAGCAGCCTCCGTTTCTTATGCCACTGTCGCTTTAGCCGAAGAACTTTCTCAAGCCCTTCCAAATCCGAAAGTCTTAATCCTAGGATTAGGCGAAATCGGTTTAGATGTTTGCAAAAATATGGAGGAAAAGGATTTTGCGGAGTTCACGATTATGAACCGTACGATCGAGAAAGCGGAGAAAATCGCGGCTGGAAAAGAATTATTCAGAGTCGCT
>JBEBBJ010000186.1:0-3609 GCA_041158445.1 Bacteroidota bacterium | reverse complement strand
GAACCTGTGTTTAGCTCGCCTAATTTCTCCCCTTTCGGGCTAATTTTTTCAAGTTTTCCGTAGGCATTGATTAACAAAAACTTGCCATCTCGAGACCAGTTAGGCGCTTCAAAATGGCGCTTCTCCGTCAGAATTAATTCGGATTTTCCAGAAGCAAGATCGTACACATATAGGGAGGAGATGACCTTTTTGCCAGCCGGAATTTGGGCAGATAAAGAAAGGCTACACCCTAGTAAAAGGATAGCTAGATATTTCATGTTTCATAGGTTTAGAAACATAAGTTAGGAATAGTTTTAGCATTTCATATCCTGACAAAAAGGAAAATTATGTCTATTATAGTTTAGATTTGTGCCAAATCATTTCAAAATGGAAATCTCGATTCTAGGCATAGCTTGGGTGTTCTACTTTTTTGTCCATAGCTTTTTAGCCTCCACTACGGCTAAGTCACTCATTCAACGGAAATCGCTTTTCCTTTTTACCTATTACCGACTACTTTATAACTTGATCGCTTTGGGGGGATTGATTCCTTTATTGATTCAAAGCATCCTTACGCCTGACACCTATTTATTTACAGGCAACTTAGCCCTAGGTAGTGCCATAACGGCCATCGGACTGGTATTTTTATTCCTCGCATTTAAGGCTTTTGACGGTGCTGAATTTCTTGGAATTAAGGCAGAAGGGAAGCCAGAATTAGTCCAAAAAGGGATGTACGGTTTCGTTCGTCATCCACTCTATTTCGCGACAATCATCTTGATTTTAGGTCTTTTTCTGCTTATCCCCACGCAGAAAATGGGACTCGTACTTCTCATTTCTTACGTCTACATTATGGTAGGCTACCGACTGGAGGAGCGTAAGTTAGTCGCTGTTTTTGGCAAAGAATATACTACTTACAAAAAACGCGTGAAAGCACTTATTCCCTACGTGTACTAGATTACAGCAATAATAATAGAATCGTCAACACCGCCCCCGCAAGTGTGAACATCATCGCCTTCTTAAAGATAGTTGTCTTAGGCAGGAACATATAAAACGATGAAATCACGAAGAAAAACAGGGATAAACCGAAGAAAATGTTCAGATAAAACAGCGGGTCATTCGTGGTCGCCTTGTGTAATTTCGTCATCTTATTCACGATAGCAGGCTGCTCCAAAACAGTATAATCAGCCACACCGGTCTTCAAATTATACGTCCCTTGTTTAAAGGAAACCACATCTCCCACAATCGTATCTGGCTTGAAGCCACGAAGATGCAATTCCTTACCTAATTCCTCTGTTTGTAAACCCGGTTTTAATGTCTGCACTTTGTGCACATCACTCTTCAAAAAGCTAGTTTCACGAAAGATTAAAATGATTCCGCTGATGGAATAAACCGCCATAATTCCGGCTAAGAAAAAGCCTAAATAACGGTGGTAGGTGCGCATTTTTGTAGATAGGTTACTCATGATGAAAAGTTTACAGGTTAATTTTTACCCCAATATTAGCAGAAAAAGGCATACCGGGGCGAAAACCTTGCGGTAAATTGGCTACGATATATGCATTATTTAAGATATTGTTGATGGTGGAGAAGAAAGTGATGGATTTGGAAAAGGTATAATTGCCGCTCAAATCAACAACCCAATATTCTCCAATCGTATTCACATCCGTGTATTTTGCCGAGGCAGAAGGAACAATCTCCGCTGGATTACCCGTTTTAATTCGGGTATTTCCTACATAACGGCTAATGACAGTGACATTCAATTTATCTGACTCAAGCCCTAAACTGAGTGACAAAAGCTGCGGCGTAATAAACGGAATAGACTCTCCTTTGCTGATTTTTCCTGTTCCCCAATCCCCGCCAGCGTTGACAAATGTCTGCATAAACTTAGCGTCATTATAGGTATAGGAAATACTCAAAGGCAGACGCCATTTTGGAGAGGGCCTAAGATGTTTTGGTAATTATTCAAAAATCCGATAAGCTGCATCTTCAAATGCTTTCTGCTCACCCGATACCCTAGTTCATAATTGATGGCCGTCTCCGACTTTGCCTGGTTTACGTTTACCCCTATGGAAGGCATACCGGGAGGAGAAAAACCTCTGTGAACGCCCCCAAAAACGCGCATATTATCCTTCAATACATAGCTCATCCCCAGGCCTGGTAGGAAAATATCCAAGTGATTCGTCGCCGATTTTAAGGCCATGCCCATCCTTGCATTATCACTCGTCCCGAAATTATCAAAGGCTAATTCCATATTCTCATACCTAAGCCCTGGACTTAGAGTCAGTTTATTCCAAACCAATTCATATTGCATATAGCCTGCAAAACTTTTTGCTTGCCGAATTTGGTTCTCCGCGTTGCCCTTCACTCCGGCAGACGTTACTACCATCGTGGCATTCGTCATTGCATAAGTGGACTGCGTCGCATATCGGTCCGCTTCATCTTGGTGAAAGCGAATTCCGGCTTGAATTTGATGGCGAAGATCTCCCGTCTCGAAATCATACGTCATATTCGATTGTAGCCCTAACACTTGGTAGGTCCTGGCCGCACTTTGGAAATTCAGATTCCCATTCGAATTCCCTGTCATGATGGAATAAGCCGCTGCATAAGTTGTAGGATCCGTTAAAATAGTCGCCACATTCACCCCGCCAGCCGAATTTACACGCGCCCAATCCCTAAAGGTTTTAGCCGCATAAGCGGAGGAGGTGATGCTAAATTTATGCGTAGGGTTGATGCTATGAGTCAAAGAAATGTGCTCGTGATTCATATCGAGCAGATCTTTCTGCGTCGCCGCATAACGCCGGTTCGGATTATTCATAAAATCCGCATAGGTCAAACCTAAATAGGTTTCATTCCCCTCCTCTGACATCGTTAAGAATTTCAAGGTTAAGGATTGATTGATGCGAGAGTTTGCATCGGAATGCCAACGCAGTTTTCCCATGAAATCTCTGCGATCAAAACCGGTGTTCGCGCCGGAAGGCAATTCCTTGAAACCTTGGCTAGCCAGGCGATTAACTTCGAACAAATAATCGAAATTCTTTTGGCTATCTCCCACCCAGATGCGCTGTTGATTTGTCCCAAAACTGCCGTATGATAACTGCGCAAATCCTTTAAATGAATCCGGAATAGAAGTAGAAATCAAATTAATTGCTCCACCGATCGTGTAGGGTCCATGTTTTACTTGACTACTCCCCTTCAGTACTTCCAGCTGCTCCATGCGGGCGAACGTAGGAAAGTAGTAGGCCGAAGGATCTGAATAGGGTGCAGGTGCCATCAAAATGCCATCTTCCATCAAGGTGATTTTTGCACTGCGATTAACGGGTGTTCCTCGTAATCCAATGTTAGGACGTAGACCAAAACCCTCCTCATCACGCACATTAATCCCTGGAATCGTTTGGATGACTTTGTTGATATCAGGTTGGTTCAACTTTTGCAGTTTTGCAAAACTTATCCACGCCCCAGAGCCGACAATTTTATATGGACTCGTGCCTATAATAGTCACTTCTTTTAATTGGTTCACCTTTAAGGTGTCCTCCTGCTGCTCATTTTGCGCGAAAACAGGTTGAAAGAAGGGAATTAGGACGATTGCTAGATTCAGTATTATTTTAGGCATTTTTATTTAGACTAATTATAAATAAT
>JBEBBJ010000185.1:0-3454 GCA_041158445.1 Bacteroidota bacterium | reverse complement strand
AATATGGAGGAAAAGGATTTTGCGGAGTTCACGATTATGAACCGTACGATCGAGAAAGCGGAGAAAATCGCGGCTGGAAAAGAATTATTCAGAGTCGCTCCTATCGCCGATTTGTGGAAGGAAGTAGCTGCCGCTGACATTATTATCTCATCAGTTCGCACGGATAGCCCAATTATCACGCAGGCGGAGATCAAGAAATTGCAATTATTGTCCTTTAAATACTTTATCGACCTTTCTGTGCCTCGCAGCATCGAAGATGGTATCGAGAAGATTAATGGCGTCCTTTTATACAATATCGACACGTTGAAGGAGCGTGCAGATGAGGCTTTGGCCACTCGCTTAGCTTCAATTCCTGACGTGCGCACCATCATTGAAGAGAGTATTATTAGCTTTAATGATTGGTCCAAAGAGATGGAGGTTTCGCCTACCATCCACAAATTAAAAAATGCCCTGGAGCAAATCCGCAAGGAGGAGATGAACCGCCACATGAAGGGTTTGACAAAGGAAGAGACCGAGAAGTTGGAGAAAATTACCGCTGGTTTAGTCCAAAAAATCATCAAACAACCCATCATCCACCTAAAAGCTGCTTGCAAGCGAGGGGATTCCGACAAAATGGTCGATGTATTGAACGATCTGTTCAACCTAGAGAGTTTCGAAGAAATCGAATCTTAATTTATCCTGATGAATAGCGAAATTCTTCAAAAGCTGGCCCGCTACTGCGCCTATCAGGAAAGATGCGTGCAGGAACTGGAACAAAAGATGAAGACTTTCGAGGTTTCTTCGGCCGATTATTCTGAGTATTTAAACTGGCTCCGTGAAAACAACTACCTGAACGAAGCCCGTTTTGTCGAGATCTTCGTCCGTTCTAAATTCAACCAAAAAGGCTGGGGGCGTACAAAAATCAACTATGAATTACGCAAACGTGGTATTTCTGCTTCTTTATTAGCCAGTGCCTGGGATGGAATCGACGATCAAGATTATATAGAAAAGGCCCGTACTTTGTTGAAGAAAAAGAGAGACGAAATCAAAGCAGGTACCTCGCCTCAGCGCTACCAAAAATGCTATAACTATGGCCTCTCAAAAGGATATGAATCTTCCTTGGTTCGCGAGCTTTTGAAGCCTCTATTTGCATAAAAGTAAATTTTCCCTACCTTTGAACTATGCATTCACACGCAATCAACTATTTAACAGTATATTATTACGCAGGTTATTACAACGCTGCCTAATCGGTTATATAGTTTTTTGTTAATTATATCAGCCGACTTTACGTCGGTTTTTTGTTTTATGAGCTTACAAATCACAGCGGCTAGCCGCTTAAACAGCGTGGAGGAATACTATTTCTCTAAGAAATTGAAGCAGATAGCGGCTTTGAAGGAATCCGGTGTACCCATCATTAACTTAGGTATCGGTTCTCCAGACTTAGCTCCTTCCGCTGAAACGATCGCGGCGCTCACAGAAAGTGCGGCTAATCCTTCGAATCACGCTTACCAAGGTTACCAAGGTATTCCTGCATTGCGCGAGGCATTCGCTGCTTTTTATGCTCGAAACTACGGCGTAACAGTCAATCCGGCTTCGGAAATTTTACCGCTTATCGGTTCTAAAGAAGGCATCATGCACATCGCCATGGCCTATTTAGAAAAAGGCGATGTAACCCTGATTCCTAATCCGGGCTACCCAACCTATTCTGCGGCCTGTTCTTTAGCAGGTGCAACGGTTGAAAGCTATGAATTATCGGCTTCGAATGGCTGGTTACCAGACTTGAAAGCCCTAGAGAAACGTGATCTTTCTAAAGTGAAAATAATGTGGGTAAACTACCCGCACATGCCCACGGGTGCACAGGCAACGAAAGAATTCTTCGTAGAATTACGCGATTTCGCGCTTCGTCATTCCATACTTTTAGTCAATGACAATCCCTACAGTTTTATCTTGAACGAGCAGCCGTTGAGCATGCTTTCTATTCCAGGCATGCAGGACGTAGCGATCGAATTGAATTCCCTTTCGAAGTCCCATAATATGGCGGCTTTTGGGAAGGCTGAATTCCTGGCGCCTGTGTTGAAGTTCAAATCCAATATGGACTCGGGGATGTTCTTACCGCTTCAGCAAGCGGCTGTGAAGGCCCTTTCTGCGGATGCGGACTGGTTTGCGAATCAGAATCGCATTTACCGCTCTCGCCAAAAACTGGTCTTCGAACTCTTAGACTTACTAGATTGCGTGTATGATCCGGCACAATCGGGGATGTTTGTTTGGGCCAAAATCCCTGCAACATTCGACTCCGGCTACGCACTTTCAGATAAAATATTAGATGAAAACGCGGTGTTTATTACGCCGGGGGGAATCTTTGGGACGCAAGGAGATGGCTATGTCCGCATCTCACTTTGTGCACAAGAATCCGTTTTCTCACAAGCGATAGCTCGCATCAAAAATCACAGCAATGGCATCTCATAAAGTAGGCATTATCGGTATCGGATTAATTGGTGGATCCATCGCACTAGGCTTACGCAAGTCAGGATGGGCCTCTGAAATTGTAGGTATCGACACGAATCCAGAGCACCAGAAAAAGGCAATAGCCTTAGGACTCGTTGACCGCATTGCCACTTGGCAAGAGGCCATCGACCAAGTCGAGGTATTTATTTGTGCGATTCCGGTAGACCTTTTAGTAGCGCTTATTCCATCCGTTTTAGACGCGCTAAAACCCGGCCAAACCATCATCGAGGTAGGTTCCACCAAAAGTCCCGTTTTCGAAGCTTTAAAAAAACACCCCAAACGCAGTCAATTCGTTTCCACCCACCCGATGGCCGGAACCGAATTCTCTGGACCCGAAGCAGCCGTCCAAGGCCTTTTCGTGGGAAAACGCGGCGTGATTTGCGACAAAGAATTAAGTGACCCTGCTGCGGTTACGCTGATCGAAGATTTATACCAACGTGGATTAGAGATGAACCTCATTTACATGGGTTCTATCGAACACGATATGCACACGGCGTATATCTCGCACATCTCCCACATCTGTTCATTCGCCTTAGCGAACACGGTATTAGAGAAAGAAAAGAACGAAGCCCGCATTTTCGAATTAGCCTCCACCGGTTTCGAATCGACCGTGCGTTTAGCAAAATCATCCCCAGAAACCTGGAGTCAGATTTTCCACCAGAATCAGGAGAACCTGCTCGATGTACTCGACGAGTATATCAATACACTCTTGAAATACAAAGGCCTGATGCTTTCCGGCAGCTACGAAAAGCTGAAGGAGGAGTTAGGGAAGGCGAATGATATTGGAAGGATATTGAAAGGGTAGTTATTTCAGCCTTCTGTAAAGCCAACGAATAACCTGAAACAAAAGTAAAATAATAACAACGTAAATAAGGATGGAGATCAATTCTCCAAACCAAAGCGATTGTAGGAATAGAATTTTCATGATTAGTGGATTAGTTTTCACCAAGTTGATGATAATCTTCTCCAC
>JBEBBJ010000184.1:0-2738 GCA_041158445.1 Bacteroidota bacterium | reverse complement strand
TGCGCTAAAACTAAGTAAAGCGAGAAATAAGACTTTTTTCATTTAATAGAATTTAGCTTGCTTCTCTATCTTCCGGTATGGTGTTTTTAAGAAATCAAGTACAGTGGAATTGAATATTTTTTTATAAAAAACGGGAGTGGAATGGCCGGAATTTGGCAAAATCCATAAATACGAACGCTTAATCGCAGAGGCTATTTCAAGGGTATGATGCGGTAAAATCACGTCATGATCGCCTCCAATCACCAACGTAGGACACTCAATTTTCTCTAAATCAGCGTGTGTGATGTGCGGCTGCTCCACTAACAACCGAGTTAATTTTAACATACGATTTCGCTCCACAGAAACTGGCGCTTTTTGTAAACTGTCTATCGCTTTATTGACAAACTCAACGACCCATGGATCAGTGCTTTTAATCGGATCAGGAATTAAATTAGCGCCAGTGACAGCTAATTTCCGTACCTTTTCAGGATGACGACTCGCTAATAAAAGTCCATTAATTCCGCCATCACTCCACCCCACAACATTAACCGAATCTAATTTTAGGTGATCAAGTAGAGCCGCAAAATCATCAGCCATTTGTTCATAACTCAACGAATCTTGTGTATCAATGGAATTCCCATGTGATCGATTATCCGCAATTATCACCTGGTAGTGCTTCGAAAAAAAAGGAATCTGATTGCTGAAGTCCTTAATTGAACCAGTATTCCCATGAATAAAAAGCAAAGGAGCACCCTTTCCATAGGTCTCAAAATAGAGGTTGATTCCACGTATAGCCGCATAATGACCGGCTTTCGGATTGTTTCCGTAGGGTATTTTTTGTTGGCCAAAAGCAGAGAGGCTTATGACGAGTAATAAAATCAAGTGTTTCATATTACAAATAAGCGCATTTTCATAAGTAATTCCGCGGGTAGAAAATTTAATCTGTTCCCTTTTGCGGAAAGGGGAACATCTCATCATAAAAAAGTCAAGAAAAAACATTTAAAAGTTCAAATTGTTATCTTTAAGAAAAAAGCAATTTATATGACTAAAGTGTGCGTAATCGGTGCCGGACCATCCGGCATCACAGCCTTAAAAAACCTAAAAGATCAAGGTCTAGACGTGGTTTGTTATGAATACAACAATCAGGTAGGCGGAAACTGGGTTTATAACGAGAAAATGGGACACTCCAGTGTTTTTGAAACTACGCACATTATTAGTTCCAAAACCCTATCGCAATACGAGGACTTCACCTTCGACGATTTTGATAAAGGGATGCCCGATTATCCATCACACGATCAATTAAGACGTTATTTTCAAGCTTACGCAGCGCATTTTAATCTTGCACCGAATATTGAGTTTGGGACCTTAGTGAACACTTGCGAGTTAGACGAGGACAATAACTGGATCATTGTTTCTGAGAAGGATGGGGTAGAAAAAACAGAAAAGTTTACCCACCTAGTTGTGTGCAATGGCCACCACTGGTTGCCTCGAATGCCCCATTATCCAGGGAAATTTACGGGTCGTTTGATGCACTCGCATGAATTCAAAAAAGCAGAGCCGTTTAGAGATCAACGCATTTTAGTGATTGGAGGTGGGAATTCCGCTTGTGACGTGGCAGTAGAAACGAGCCGCGTTAGCAAGAAGACGAGTATTAGCTGGAGAAGAGGATACCGGATTGTGCCTAAGTTTTTGTTTGGCAAACCGAGTGATGTGGTCGCTTCCCGCTTAGCCTGGCTACCGACGAAATTGAAATTTTTCCTTTCGGAATTATCCGTAAAAATATTCTCCGGTTCGAATAAAATGTATGGTCTTCAAGAACCAGAACATGCGATTACAGCCACCCACCCTACCATCAACGAAGAATTATTGTATAAAGTACGGCACGGAAAGGTGTTCCCTAAAGTTGATATTGATCATTTTGAGGGCCAAAATGTACATTTCAAGGATGGATCTGTGGAAGAATTTGACACGGTTATTGCCTGCACGGGCTATATTTTAGAACACCCCTTCTTCAGAAAAGACTTCTTAAATTACAGCGAAGGCGATGTGCCGCTTTACCTTAAAATGTTGCATGAGAAATACGAAATTTTTCGTGGGCATGTTCCAGCCACTGGGTTGTATTTGGCCGGGTGCAGAATTGCAAAGCAAGATAGCGGCGAGGGCGATTAAAGGACTTTGGAAAAGACCAGAAAATATTGCTGAATTATGCCAAAGAGAGGTCACCCATCCACACCTCAACCAAATCAAAACCCCGCGACACACGATAACGGTAGATTTTCACCTGTTCGTCAATCAGCTGAAAAAACACCTGCCTAATAACTACGTCAGTAAAAACACTATCTGATGAAAGAAACGATCGTATTCGTTCATGGCATGGCACACGGCGCTTGGTGTTGGGAAGAACATTTTATTCCCTTTTTCGAGAAGCTAGGGTATAACTGCGTTGCCTTTGACCTTCCGGGACATGAAGTACAAGGAAGCACCCGGCGAATTTCGTATTCGTTAAGTGATTATGTGGAAGCTTTACACCGCGTGGTGGCAAAACTGGAGACTCCACCTATTATCATTGGACATTCGATGGGTGGCATGATTCTGCAAAAATACTTGCAAAAAGGGTCCTGCAAAAAGGCTATTCTGCTGGCATCTGTTCCGACGTCAGGTGTGTTATTCGCCAGCTTACGAGCACTCTTTCACTACCCTGGTTTAATTCCCTATTTGCTTCAGTTCAACTTACTGGCCGGGTTCAAAAAATACCCTCA
>JBEBBJ010000183.1:0-8285 GCA_041158445.1 Bacteroidota bacterium | reverse complement strand
TCAGTATGTGGAATTAGAGAAGCGTCGCGAGGCGATTTTGAAGTCGCTTAAGGAGCTGGAGAAACTAACGCCTGAATTAGAGAAGGCGGTTAGAGGGGCTGAGACTTTGGCCAAATTAGAAGACATCTACCTTCCCTACAAACCTAAACGCAAAACACGCGCGATGGCAGCCCGCGAGAAAGGCTTACAAGAGCTCGCTAACCAATTAAGATTACAGCGCTTAGCTGACCCAGAGGTCTTAGCAGCGGAATACCTAGAAGACGTAGAAGAGGCCTTAGCAGGCGCTAGAGACATCCTCGCGGAAGAAATGATGGAGACGGCAGAGGCAAGAGAGGAAGCGAGAAACTTGTTCACGCGCAAGACGACGGTAAAATCGAGCGTCGCGAAAGGAAAACAAGAGGCAGGCATTAAATACAAAGATTACTTTGACTGGTCCGAATCCTTAACTCAGGCACCCTCCCACCGTATCTTAGCCTTATTTAGAGGCGAAAACGAGGGCATTTTAAACCTAAACCTAACAGGTCCAGACGAAGAGGTCCTAAACAAATTAGAACGTCGTTTCATCACAGGAAACAATGCCTGTGCTAGACAAGTGGGAATGGCCATCCAAGATGGCTACAAGCGCTTACTGATGCCGGCGATGGAAACGGAGATGCGAGCAGAAGCCAAGAAACGTGCAGACGAAGAAGCGATTCGTGTATTCGCAGAAAATATCAGACAACTGTTATTAGCGGCCCCATTAGGCCAAAAACGCGTTTTAGCCCTCGACCCCGGCTTCAGAACCGGCTGCAAAGTCGTTTGCCTAGACGAACAAGGCACCTTATTAGCGAATACAGCAGTCTATCCTCATACAGGACCAGGTCAAGCCGCAGAAGCAGCTCACACCATCCAAGACTGGGTGAAGAAATACAAAGTGCAAGCTATTGCCATTGGAAACGGCACAGCTGGACGTGAAACGGAATCTTTTGTGCGCTCTTTGAAACTCGAAGGCATCACAATTATCATGGTCAACGAAAGCGGGGCCTCCATTTATTCTGCCTCTGAGGCGGCACGAGAGGAGTTTCCTGATAAAGATGTGACCGTTCGTGGGGCTGTTTCGATTGGACGCCGCTTGATGGATCCTTTGGCGGAACTCGTGAAGATCGACCCGAAATCCATCGGCGTGGGTCAATACCAGCATGATGTAGACCAAAAGAAACTCCAAGCCTCCCTCGACGACACCGTCATCTCTTGCGTAAACTCAGTAGGTGTTGAATTGAACACCGCCTCCAAACAGATTCTATCCTATGTTTCTGGCCTAGGCCCACAGCTTGCCCAAAACATCATCGACTACCGCACCAAGAACGGCCCCTTTGTTAAGCGTTCTGATTTGAAAAAGGTTACTCGATTAGGCGAAAAGGCCTTCGAGCAAGCAGCGGCCTTCTTGCGTATTCGCAATGCGAAAAACCCATTAGATGCCAGCGCAGTTCACCCAGAACGCTACGAAATCGTCGAAAAAATGGCAAAAGACCTGAACTGCAAAGTGGCGGATCTTTTATCTAACGAATCCTTGCGCAAGCAAATACGTTTAAGTCAATACATAAATGCAGAAGTGGGAATGCCGACTTTGACCGATATCATGGAGGAATTAGCGAAACCAGGACGTGATCCTCGCGAGCAATTCGAGGCATTTGAATTCACGGAGGGAGTAAACGAAATCAAAGACTTACGTGTCGGAATGATTCTTCCAGGAATTGTAACGAATATTACGAATTTTGGCGCTTTCGTAGATATCGGTGTTCACCAAGATGGACTAGTGCACGTCAGTCAATTAGCCGATAAGTTTGTGAGAGACCCGAACAGATTAGAGATTATAGAGTAGAGAGTAGAGATAAAAAACATCTCCTCTCTCTACTCTCCTCTCTCTTATCTAGTCTTTCTTTTTGCAGCAATTCGGCAATTTCGCATAATCTTTAGCGATCGCCTTCACATCATCCGCGTCGTATCCTGTTTCAGAGATGGCTTTGCGAATACCAGCTGCATCAATCTTCGCTGCATCGTATTCGACCATACGCTCCTTGCACATTTCGCAAATGGCAGAGGTTTTGATTTTCACGGTCTCTTTAGGGCCTGCAAGCGCTAGAAGAGGCATCATCAATAAAAATAAGATCTTTTTCATGAATTTATTTTTTAACTACTTTGAGATCCATCGTACATGCTGGACACTTACCTTTCTTCGAATAGGTCTTTTTGCCCTCGCATTTCATTGGACACGCATATTCTTCTTTCTTACTTAACTAAGATGTACTTTTTCATATTAATTGATTTTAAAACGGATTCCTGAATAAACCATGGTGCCGGTAATCGGCCCCCAAACCATTGAAGCGTCGAAACCCGCTGCAAACGGATCTTTGGCACTCATGATCGGATTAGCTTGAGTAAAATTAAAAAGATTTTCCGCACCTAGATACAATTCCCACTTTTTAAATTGTCGCGTAACTTGTGCATTAACAGTCGAATAAGCAGGTGTCAAAACTTCAGGCGAAGAAGCGGTATGCAAATGACCGACTGACGCATCTGGAATTCGTCGTGTCCCATTCCATTGCCAGGTCAGATCGTATTTCCAAATTTCATACGCCGATGCATACGCCAAATTTAGTAACACCCGATCTCGATTTAAAAAAGGCTTGGTCAATCTGTTCAAGGTCCCTGCCTCGGTTAAATAGTATGCTTGCACATCTTGAAAGCGGTATGCAGCCTTTATTTCAAATCGCTTGAATGGGCTATAATTAAATTCAGCCTGCACACTCGTCGAATAAGAAACGCCTGGACTCGAATAAAAACGGACACTGGATGCCGTTTCCATGTCGACCATCCATTGGTGGGTGAAATCGGTTTTCGTCAAAGTCATCCCATAATTCCAAGAGGACTCCAATGGATTTAGGCTACCTAGCACACGTAAAGAACGATTGTTCACTAAAAAGCCCATATTTTCTGCCAAAGGATTCACCCGTCTCCACCCCTTCCCAGCGGATAAACGAAGAATCCAATCAGTCGCCACATCCCACTTCATATGTAAACGCGGCACCCATTGGGTGCCTAGTTGGTTATGGAAGTCAACTCTTTGGCCTAAAACTAAGGTCAACTTATTGGGAATCGTCCACGTATATTCTCCATAAATTCCCGGCACAATCTCTGTTCGAGCATAGGCAGAATCAATATACGATTCCTGATAGGAATCGAGGAGAAAACTCGCCCCCGTCTTAACGGTATGATTCGTATTTTCGATGATCGATTGAAAAATCAAATTTCCATAAATGCTCTGTTCTCGACCTTGGTATTTTTTGATTGAAAAATAGGAGTCGTTCGCGTGATTCGCCGTACTTAAAATAAGGGCTAAACCCTGGTAAGGCTTTTCTGGATACAAACGGGCGATTTTGGCAAATGTCTCTAGCCGTTCTGTTTTGCTCCCAAAACCATAGAGTTGAAATGGATCTGAGTTTTTTTGAATCGCATTTTGACCTCCTAAACGATCCTCTAAAAGGTAGTTTGCTCCCCACTGAATCATCCAGCGATCGGTGGCATATTTCCAGCGATTTAACACGTTCGCTAACTGAAACAAAGGCAGATCAAGGAAATCGTCTTTATTCCCATCTAAACGCCCAGCCTGCTGGGAATAATGCGCAAAAACACCCGTAGATAAGCGAGAATTAAATCGATGAGCGCCTTGTTGATTCATCTCAAATCGCCCCTGGGAGTTCGTATAGGTATTTAAATAATAGACTTCCGAAGTATCTGGTTTCGCAAGCTCTACATTAATGGCACCCGACATCGATTCGTAGCCATTGACGACAGAGATGGTCCCTTTCGCTAAATCAATTGATTTAATCCACGTTCCTGGCAAATAATTTAAGCCGTAGGTAGATTTCAACCCTCTAATCGAAGGGACATTTTCAACGTTAGTTTGGACATATGTTCCGGCTAAACCCAATAATTGAATTTGCTTAGAACCCGTCACCGCATCGGCATAACTCACAGAAACGGAAGCGTTGGTTTCGAAACTCTCAGACAGATTGCAGCAAGCCGCTTTGCCTAAAGTTTTGATAGTCATGACCTCGGTGGCAAGAATGGCGTTATCATCTTTCTGACCTTGATTCGCAATAACCCGGAATTCTTTTAATTCGGTATCGCGCTCGATACTGTCTTTGGGCATGACTTTTTGTGCCCGCAAAAGCGTCGAAAAACTAAGTAGAATAAGTAATTTATACATCGTATGAATGATTTAAATGATGGAAATAGCTTTGCTACATCATCAAATCAAATACGTCTGTAATTGTGCTAACCTAGCTTGCCGTGTAAGCGGAGGAGCATTTGCTTGGAATAAATTAAAATTATCAAGTTCCTGATAAACTATTTTGACCGATTGATAAGAAACGGCAGTTGAGGCAGGTGTAAATACCCACTGAAGAGCCGTATTTCCCTTTGTTAAATCGAAGTTGAACTTGACTTGGTATTTGCCTAAAAAACAACATTTTGCTCTTGAAAGCTGCGCCTGAGAAGTAGGATTACAACAAGATTCTGCCTTTGAAACCGTGAATTTCTTTGCCCCTGTGTAAACACAAGTTGCCTCCGTCCAAGAGATACCTAGGCTACCGAATAATATCCAGGCAGCAAGAAAAAAGGACATGAAGGACTGGGCCATCTTTTTCATCAACCAAATTTAGTTTAAAATTCTTAATTTGCTTTATGTTTCAGCGGTTTACCATTTTCTTGATATTTAGCCTATGCTCTAGCCTACATGCTCAAACCTACCGCTACCTAATCTTGTTTAAAGACAAGGCCTCAAATACGTATAGTCTAAACAAACCAGAGGCTTTTTTAAGTTCCAAAAGTCTAGAAAGACGAACTAAAAACCTCGTTGCCATCACACAACAAGACCTTCCTGTCAGCGAAACTTATTTAAACCAAGTGAGAGCTACCGGGGCACGCATCCTATTCCCGCTCAAATGGATCAATGGAGCACTAATTGCCCAAAAACCTGGAATTTCCCAGCAGATTCTAGCCAAGCAAATCAGATTCAATCAGGCACCTTATCGACAAACGCGAGTCCTGATTACGGAAATTCAATCACCCAAATAACCCAATTAGGCATCGATCAGATGCACGCTAAAGGAGTCACAGGCGCAGGCACACTCATCACACTGTTAGATGATGGGTATAAAAATGCGAATACTGTCCCCTACCTACAAAACCTATTTACAGACAAACGAGTCATCGCCACGCTGAGCACCGATCCTTCGATTTCCTCCGTATATAACGCAGGGGGGCATGGCACGAATGTACTTTCCTCTATCGCAGGTTATGAATCAGGCAAACTCATTGGGACTGCTTTCAAGGCCTCTTTTGCCCTTGTCCAAACCGAGGAAAGTTACCATGAATTAATCGTAGAAGAAGCGAATTGGTTGCGTGGGGCAGAATGGGCAGATAGTTTAGGGACAGATATACTTTCCTCCTCTTTAGGCTATTCAACTTTTGACACTCCACAACATAATCACGCTTATTCCGACTTGGATGGAAAATCGACACTCGTTTCTAAGGCGGCTGCCTGGGCAGCCAGCAAAGGCATTATTTGTACCATCAGCGCAGGAAATGAAGGTGCCAATAGCTGGAAATTTATCACAGCGCCGGCTGATGCAGATTCCATTTTAACGGTGGGCTCCGTGAATGCGCGAGGAACTTTATCCGCCTTCAGCTCCACTGGACCCAGTTTTGATGGACGGGTGAAACCCGATGTGGTTGCCATGGGATCATCCACTTCCGTCGGTTTCATTGATGGAACAGTAGGCACATCCAATGGAACCTCCTTTTCTGCCCCTTTAATTGCAGGTTTGGCCGCAGGACTTGTCCAATCCTTTCCGAGACATCAGGCACAACAAATTAGACAAGCCATCCTAAAATCAGGAAATCAATTCAAAGCGGCCGATATGCTCCGAGGCTTTGGCATACCTAATTATGACAAAGCGAGCGAGCTCATGGAACTTATTTTAGGGAATGAACCTTCTGCATCCAACATAAGCGTTTTCCCCAACCCGGTAAGCCCAGGTAGTCCACTTCGCATAAAAATGCCCTTTGAAAAAGCAGCCGTTGACATGTTGAATAGTGCCGGAGAAATCGTGCATTCCTTTCATCTAGATCAATCAGAATCAAGTATTTACCTCGGACCTTTCGTTTCTGGGAAATATTATTTTAGATTTACCGCAGAATCAACCGTTCAAACCATACCTGTACTCTTACTATGAAAACACGCTTTTTATCACTCGACATTCTACGTGGAATAACCCTAGCCGGTATGATTTTAGTGAATAATAATGGGAATGGCGACTTCACCTATGCCCCCTTATTACACGCAAAATGGAATGGTTTCACCCCTACGGACCTTGTTTTCCCTAGTTTTTTATTCATGGTAGGAGTCGCGATGCGCTTCTCATTCAAAGCGTTTAATTACGAATTAACCCCAGCCGTGCGCAATAAGATCTTGAAGCGTACCCTGTATTTGTTTCTAATCAATTACTTCGTTTTTTACTTTCCATTTACGGATTTCTCCTTCGAAAAATTACGTTTTTTGAACGTGTTGCCTCGCATTGCCCTATCCTATTGTGCCGTCGCTTTCATTACCTTGCAGACTCCTGCTAAATGGCTTACTTGGATCAACGCGGGTATTTTGTTGTCGTTTTGGGGAATTCTCTATGCCTTCGGTGATGCCGGATCCTGGATGGATATCAGTACGAATGCCGTTCGCAAATTAGATCTATTGCTCTTCGGAGAGTCGCATTTATACCATGGCGATGTCGTGAACGGTGTGCCTATTGCTTTTGATCCAGAGGGTCTTAGTTTGTATTTAGAGAATCAGGCCAAAGAAAACAAATCCGCCCTAATCGGCCTTCTTGGTTGGGGAGCAGCTTTAATCGGTATTGCGCTGATTTGGGATCAAGCTTTTCCAGTGAACAAAAAACTGTGGACCAGTTCATTTGTACTACTTTGTGCAGGCATCGACTTCATTCTAATCGGCTTATTAAACTGGTGGATAGAGACCAAAGAACGCCACTTCGGCAATACTTTCTTCTTGGTTTTAGGTACCAATTCCATTCTAGCCTATGGTATTTCAGAAGTAATCGCTATTCAATTAGGTAAATACCAAATTCAAGATCAATCCGCCAATCAATGGCTTTATTGGCACATATTTGAGCCCATTTTCGGAAAATACAATGGTTCTTTGGCGTATGCAATCACCTTTGTGTTGGTTTGCTGGAGTATGTGTTGGGTGTTCTGGAAGAAGAAGCTCTTCTTAAAAGTATAAGGAATATAATAGAATTTGACCATTCAAATTTGGCCTACGTCATAAATTTCGAATGGTTAAATTCTATTATATTCTGCTTAACTCTAATGAGAGAGCATTTTTTTTCAATTAAATCTGTCTGAAAGGAATTCATTAATTGAATAGGTTTTGATTTTTATCATTCGAAATTTATGACGTAGGCCAAATTTGAATGATAAAAACTAAAACCTATATTATTGAAATGGCTTTGCTAAACAGATCTTAATGAAACAACAAGGCTGCACCAAAAACCCCTGCCGAGTCCCCCAGCTTAGGCTTCACAATCGGTGTCAGCACCTCACCTGAATTGAAAATGTATTTCTTGATTCGTTCGATTCCCTCCGTATAGAGTAAATCAATATTGCCTACGCCACCACCGATGACGATGACTTGAGGGTCTAAGACATTAATTAGTGTAGAAACGGCTCTACCAAAATTCTCTAACATGCGCTCGATGGTTGCCGTTGCGGCTGCATCTGTTCCTGCTAAATGACCTTTAAGGATTTGCGGCATACGCAGTTTTTGGCCTGAAACAGCTTCATAATATTCCTCTAAAGCGGGACCCGAAATAACATGTTCCACACAGCCTGATTTGCCGCAATAGCATGGTTTTCCGCCTTCTTCCAAGATATTATGGCCCCACTCACCGCCAATTCCGTGCAAGCCATTAATCACTTGACCTTGCACGACTAAACCGCCACCCACACCGGTGCCCATAATAATACCAAATACAACTTCCGCATTCGGATTAACCTCCTGAACCGCACCCATCAAGGTTTCCGCTAAAGCAAAGCAATTCGCATCGTTCGCTAACCGAACTTTGACGCCTAGGGCTTTGGCTAAATCTGCTGCCATCGGACGACCATTCATGGAAGTCGTATTGCAGTTTTTCATGGTTTGGGTGGCTGGATTCAAGACCCCTGGCGTGGCA
>JBEBBJ010000182.1:0-2759 GCA_041158445.1 Bacteroidota bacterium | reverse complement strand
AGAGCGGTGGTTATAGCATAAATTTAATTTTAAGGCGGATGCCTTAAAATTAAATTTAGCTAGTAGTCAGTGGACGGTAGTCAGTAGGTAATAGAGTAGAGAGTAGAGATTATAGAGCATAAAGCACAAAGAATAAAGTTGGATTACAAAAAAGGCGCCGATGGCGCCTTTTTTGATTTCATTCAGAAAGAGAATTGTTTTGATTTGACCGGCATAAAGTATGGCGCAGACCACTTTGGCCGGTCAAATCAAAACTATATCATCCGCATTGGCTACCTCCACCCCACTTTTTGCCCCATCCAACTCCGCCTTCGAGCATCTCGCTCTCGCGATCGCGAATGGAGTTTTAGTAGAGTCTAATAGTTCGATCACTTCACCTTTCATGAAGTCGCCGAGGATTTCGGTGATGCCTACGGATAAAAGACTCTTACGGGAATTGATGGCTTTGACGGCACCTGTGAGGCTGGCTTTGCCTGCTTCGAAGACCGTGCCTATTTTTTCATGTAATGCATCGACGATTCCGCCGGCTTGATCTAGACCGAAAATCACGACCTTGATGCCTAGGCGCATGGCCAGGCGGGTGAAGGTGAGTTTCGAGATCATGCCGCCCAGTCCAGTGGACGAGGTGTCGGATGAAACGACGGATAAGGTGGAGGCGTCGATTTTGGGAACGTAGCGGATGATTTCGCCATTCGCGTCCAAGAGGCCACCTACCGAGGTTGATATTAAAAGTTTTTCTGCGCCAAAGCCGGTCGCGATTAAGGTCGCGAGTTCGTCGTTGTCGGAGAATTTAAGTTCGGTGTTTGAAACGACGTCATTTTCGTTTGCGATGGGAATGACGTTGCTTTTCCAAAGTTCGGTATAGGTTTCCTTCAATTGAAGGAAGGATTCGCGGTTTGAGAAATGGTGGCGTTCGCAAAGCGATTGGGCGATGGCGATGCCGTATTTCGAGAAATACTGGTTGTATTTTGCGATTAGAATGGGGTTTCCGATGGCTGCGGCAGCTTTGCGCTCAGACAGGGTGCCTTTGTAATTCGCTAAAAAGGCTTTTCCAGCGGCCACGGCTCCGGAGGAAACGAGGACGATGTGGTAGTCTTTTGTGAGGCTAGAAACCTGTGCTGCAATCTTTTCCAAGGTCTGCTCGTTCACCTCACCGTTCTTGTGGGTGATGGATGACGAACCGAATTTAATGACTAGAATGGGCTTAGACATGCCGCAATTTAGTTTAAATAATGGGTTTCTGAAAGTGGCAGGTGCTTTTTAAGGCTTTGGCGAGTCTTTTTATATACGCAGTTCGCGGAATATTGATGGCCCCGTAGCGCAGAACGTTATCGTTCATGAACTGGGAATCGAGGAGCTCATACTTCTGCTCGCGCAGGATTTGGATTAAATAATGAAAGGCAACTTTCGAGGAATTAGAGACGAAAGAGAACATGGATTCGCCGAAAAAGGCAGCTCCTAAGGAAACGCCATAGAGGCCTCCCACCAGCTTGTCGTCCTGCCAGGCTTCGACGGAATGGGCTAAACCCATTTTGTGCAATTCCGTGTAGGCTTGTACGATTTCTTCTGATATCCAGGTTTCAGGCTCCGTGGGACGAGGCAAGGCACAATTGCGCATGACTTGTTCGAAACAGGTGTCTACGCGGATTTCGAAGCGCTTTTGGTTGATGATGGGCTTGAGGGATTTGGCAGGCTTATAACTCTGAATCGGAATGATCGCACGCGGATCTGGGCTGTACCAAAAAATCTCCCCCGTCTCCTCCGCCATCGGAAACACACCCGATGCATAAGCATAGACCAGGGTTTCAGCGGTGAGCGGTGTGGACTCTTCCATCAAATAATTTGTTGATTATTGGGATTTAAACTAGGATTTGCCGAAATTTGACGTTTAAACGTGGAAACGCGTGACAGAACCTTTGGCAAAACTAAAGAATGACGTTTACTAATTCAAATTATTACTCTACATCTCCGCTCCGACGAAAGCGACGATTCATCTTCCGCGTGTAATACGCTGAGGCTGTGTTTTAATTTAATTCATTCTTCAATTTTCGTCCATTCATGCATAAATATACCGTTCAAGTGGCTAGCGAGCAACATTTCGCCCTAGCCGAATCCATCTGCCACGAGATGGCTGAATCAGCCAAAGCTCGAGGAACTGGAATTGCCAAGCGTACCCCCGAATATCTACAAGAAAAAATGTCAGAAGGCAAAGCAATCATCGCAACAGATGACGCTGACGGCTCTTTTGTCGGATTTTGTTATGTGGAAACCTGGGAACATGGAAAGTTTGTCGCAAACTCCGGATTGATTGTAAAACCTAGTTACCGAAAATATGGAGTAGCTAAAGCCGTTAAAGAACGTGCTTTTAAGTTATCTCGCGAACGTTTTCCAGACGCGAAAATCATCGGTATCACGACCTCATTAGCGGTCATGAAGATAAATTCTGACTTAGGCTACGAGCCTACGACCTTTGCAGAATTACCCGTAGACGACAATTTCTGGAAGGGCTGTGAGTCCTGTGTGAATTTTGACATCCTGACGAGAACAGAACGTACGATCTGTTTGTGCACCGGAATGATTTATGACCCAAACAATCCAGACAAAAAGTAGAAGATAAAGACGTAATACAGATCAAATATGAGCAAGCCTAAAGTAATTCTAGCGTTTAGTGGTGGTTTAGACACCTCCTTTTGTGTGAAATATTTAACGGAAGAGCGCGGCATGGAAGTGCACTCGGCCTTGGTTGATACCGGCGGATT
>JBEBBJ010000181.1:0-4173 GCA_041158445.1 Bacteroidota bacterium | reverse complement strand
GAAAAAACACTCCGTGCCTATGGCGAAACCGGGGTTGATTACATATCCGTGGGGGCATTAACCCACCAAGTGAAGAGTTTAGATTTAAGCCTAAAAGCGAAATGAATTTAATAGACGAAGCAACCTCTGTGGGCTACATTGCCCGTTCTACCCCGAAAGGCGTGGAATTAATTACCGAAATCCAACGCTTAAAGAAGGAGAAAAACGCGGTAATTTTAGCCCATTACTACGTAGATGGAGAGATCCAAGAACTAGCTGATTATGTGGGAGATAGTTTGGGTTTATCGCAAGCGGCGGAGAAAACAGAGGCAGATTTAATCGTCTTTTGTGGCGTTCACTTCATGGGAGAAACGGCTAAAATCTTGAATCCGACGAAGAAAGTAGTGGTACCCGATTTCAATGCGGGTTGCTCTTTGGCTGATTCAGTTCCAGTAGCTGAATTCGCTGCATTAAAAGCGAAGCATCCCAATGCAGTAGTGGTTTCCTATATCAACTGTTCAGCCGATATCAAGGCGATGACGGACATCATTTGTACCTCTTCGAATGCGGTACAAATCGTAGAATCAATCCCTGCAGATCGCGAAATTATCTTTGCTCCGGATGCGAATTTAGGTCGCTATGTGGCGCATAAGACGGGACGGGAACTGATTCTTTGGGAAGGCGCTTGCATGGTGCATATCGATATTTCATTAGAGAAATTAGCGGTATTGAAGCAAGAATATCCGGATGCCCTTTTAATTGCGCATCCAGAATGCAAAGAAGTTATTTTGAAAGAAGCGGATTATGTAGGATCTACGACGGCACTTTTGAAATTCGTGGAAACATCACCTAATTCTACTTTCATTGTGGCAACAGAGGCCGGAATCTTGCACAAGATGAAGCAATCGGTTCCGCACAAGCATCTGATTCCTGCTCCTGCGAATGAGCAAAATACCTGCGCTTGTAGCGAGTGCCCGTATATGAAGATGAATACGCTGGAAAAATTGTATAACGCTTTGTATTACGAATTGCCAGAGATCAATTTAGCAGAGGAAACACGCATTCCTGCCTACAAGGCCTTGAAAGCGATGTTAGAAGTCTCTGCTTAATCGTTTAGCTCGAAAACAGCCTCGATTTCAACCGGAATATTGTCTGGCAAAGACCCCATTCCCACTGCGGAACGAACACCGATGCCATTTTCTTCTCCCCAAACTTGGGCGAATAATTCACTACATCCGTTGATAACGTAGGGATGGCGCAAGAAATCGTCTGTGGCATTCACCATGCCTAAAACTTTGATAACGCGTTTAATGCGATTCAGGGAACCTAATTGGGCTTTTAAGGTCGCTAAAATCGCTAAACCCACCTGGCGCGCTGCTAATTTCCCTTCCTCTATATCTAGATCTACCCCGATGCGGCCGATGATTAATGACCCATCCTCTTGAACCGATCCGTGACCAGATACGTAATAGAAATGATCAACCTGTAAACCCGGTTTGTAAACGCCCAAAGGCTTTGGAGCGGGTGGAAGCGTTAGGCCTAAGGCCGCAAAATTCTCTTCTGGACTAGTTTTTGCCATGTAATTGTCTGATTATTTCGGAGATTAAGCCTGTCCAGCCTGTTTGGTGGTTTGCGCCTAATCCTTTTCCGGTGTCTCCATCGAAGTATTCGAAGAAGAGGTGTGAATCTTTAAAATGCGGGTCTTGGAATTTCTTATAATCTCCGTACATCGGGATATTTCCATCTTTTCCAGGAACGAACATCGCTAATAAACGCTCAGAAACACCTCGTGCTGCCTCTTTGATGTTCATCATTTCCCCTGAATTCGTTGGGAATTCCACCTCATAATCTGATCCATAATAATCAGAGAATTTCGATAAGGAGTCCAAAATCAAATAGTTCATCGGGAACCAGATAGGCCCACGCCAGTTCGAATTTCCCCCAAACATATCGCCTGTAGACTCTGCCGGCGTGTAATCAACCTGCAGCGTGCCGCCTTCATAAGCGAATTTATACGGATTTTCTTTGTGGTATTTTGATAGTGATCGAATACCGAAGTCAGATAAGAATTCTGTCTCATCGAACATCCGCTTCATGATCATCTTCATTCGATGGCCACGCAAGATGGAAAGCAATCGCGACTCCCCTTTTCCTGGTTCGTACCAACGTGAAATCAAATTTGCTAAGTCTGGTCGGTTAGCTAATACCCATTTCAGCCGAACCATCTTCTTTATGCAACATGTCATAATAGAATTGATCGTCCTCATCCCACAGATTCAATTTATCTCCACCGATGGCCTGCATCGCACCTGCGATGTGCAAGAAGTGCTCGAAAAACTTCGAAGCCATATCTTGGTAAACGGGATTTTCAATGGCGATTTCGCAGGCAATACGCAGCATATTTAAGCTATACATGGCCATCCAACCAGTTCCATCGGCTTGCTCTAAGTGACCTCCGGTAGGTAATTCAGCGGAGCGATCAAATACCCCGATGTTGTCCATCCCCAAGAATCCGCCACCAAAAATATTGTTTCCACCCTCGTCTTTCAGGTTTACCCACCAGGTGAAGTTCAATAATAACTTATGGAAAATACGTTCCAAGAAGACCACGTCCCCTTTTCCGCCATTCATTTCTTTATCAATCTCGTAGACTTTCCAGGTTGCCCAAGCGTGCACCGGCGGATTTACGTCGGAGAAAGACCATTCGTAGGCCGGAATTTGGCCGTTCGGGTGCATGTAATATTCGCGGAGGATAACGGCAAGCTGTCTTTTGGCAAAATCAGGATCTAATCTAGCCAAAGGCAGGGTATGAAAAGCTAAGTCCCAAGCCGCAAACCACGGGTATTCCCACTTATCCGGCATCGACAAGATATTCGCCGCATACATATGCCTCCACGTGCTATTTCGGCCATTTTTACGGCTAGGATCTGGTTTCGGCATAGACGGATCACCCTTAATCCATTCGAATACATTATAATAGTACCATTGCTTCGTCCACAGCATCCCGGCATAAGCCTGACGTTGTAGGGAGCGCAAATTATCATCTTCAATACCCTTCTGCAATTCCGCATAGAATTGATCCGCGTCGATGATACGGTCTTCGAAAATTTGGTCAAAATCAGCGAATGGTTCACGCTGAGTCACATTACTCAAACGCAGACGATAGACCTTCTTCTCTCCCGCCGGGATTTTGTCAGTGTATTTTACGGAAGCCTTCGTCCCAATGTGGTTCGGATTAACCGCATGCTTATTTTTATTTACGATGTACTCATTAATGCCGTCCTTCGTGAAATGCGACAAGTTATCTGAGTTGTGCAAGCGCTGAAAATTGGTCTCATTGTCGCAGAAAAGGAATTCATCCGCATCTTCCGCATATAACTTAAAGCGACCCACCACGCGGTGGTCCACCTCGATGAAGGAATTTCCTACACCTGTCAAAAGTGGTTTGTAATTATACTTTTCATAGCCCCAGCACACGGTCACTTTAATTAATATATCTTGTTCGTCCGCTTTCGCGTATTCGATCGAAATATCGAAGTATTCATTATTGTCAAAAACCCCGGTATCTAATAGTTCGTATTCTGGCTCTAATCGATTACGCTTTTTCGACTCATCAATCAGCTTTTGGTAGGGGAATGTCTGCTGAGGATACTTGTAGAGCATCTTTTGATACGAATGCGTCGGCGTCGAATCTTGGTAATAATAGAGTTCTTTTACATCCTCTCCGTGATTCGATTCTGCACCTGTTAAACCAAAAAACCGCTCTTTTAAGATATGGTCCCGGTGATTCCAAAAAGCAAAAGCAAAGCAAACGTGTTGTTTATTATCTGAAATACCCGCGATTCCCTCTTCGCCCCAGCGATAGGCCTTCGAACGAGCCATATCGTGTGTAATCGTACCCCAAGCGTTACCATGTGCGGAATAATCCTCTCTCACAGTCCCCCACTGACGTTCCGTCAAATAGGGTCCCCATTTTTTCCAACCTTTATTATCGTTCCGTAATTGTAATCGTGCGCGCTCAGCTCCCAATCCTGACATAATCAATTGTTTGATGTATAAATTTCTACTTAGGTATAAATGCAATGACCAATTTACGTAAATTGCCCCTAAAATCAGCAAATAAACGATGAAAAAACTCCTCTATTTAAGCCTAGCGTTGACCTTTTTTGCTTGCAAAAAGAACGATCAACCTTC
>JBEBBJ010000180.1:0-2648 GCA_041158445.1 Bacteroidota bacterium | reverse complement strand
CTCTTTTTTGATCCCCACGAAACGACAGGTATTTTTCGCTTCTCCTTTTCTGATGAGTCCCTTGATCTCTCTAACCGCCGAAATATCAACTTCAGAATCGGGTTTATTTTTTAAAAACTTGATCGCCTCTTTGTAGATGCGATTTGCTTTCGCGTTCGGGCTTTCGAATTTCTCGTTAAAGTCGACCACGAATTCGGCGAAACGCAGGGCTTCGTCATCTGCCACGGCGATGTTTCCCGTGGCCACCCATCGAGATGATATCATCATCTGGGTGTGGGCTAAAGATTAATACTTTCTTCTTGGCAGGAAAGGCACGTTCTGGTCGATGCGTATCATCCGCATTCGGTTTTCCGCCTGGCCAGCCTGTAATCGTATGTTGTAGGTAATTAAAGACTTCGATGTTTATTTCGTAAGCCTGACCGTAAAGGGAAAGTAATTCCGAAAGGCCGTGCTCATTATAATCCTTTGAAGTAAGCTTTAAGACGGGTTTTTGCAGCGTCAAAGAAAGATGCGTTACCGCTTTCTTAATCATATTGCGATCCCATTTGACAGAATCCACTACCCAAGGCGTCTTGATGCGAGTGAGCATCGAGGCTGCCGTTTCATCTAAAATGAAGGAAGCGTTCGGGTGTAATTGAAGGTAAGAAGCCGGGATATCCGAAGTGACTGTTCCTTCCACTGCTTTGGCAACACTCGCCGCTTTGTGTTCTCCCCAGGCAAGTAACACGATCTTTTTGGACTTCATGATACTATCAATACCCAGCGTAATCGCTTTTTTAGGCACCTTTTGTAGTCCGCCAAAATCAGGAGAGGCATCAATCTTCGTCGCAATATCCAAGGTCATCAGACGCGTTTTTGAATTGATCGTAGAACCAGGTTCATTAAATCCAATGTGTCCATTGCGTCCGATACCCAATAGGTAATAATCGAATCCACCCAGTCGCTCAATCTTCGCTTCGTAGTCACGGCAAAACTCAGGAATCTTCTCTAAGGCTAATGTTCCATCCGGCAAATGGTAATTTGTTACCGGTATGTCAATATTGTCAAAGAGTTGTTCCTTCATGAAACGAACATAACTTTGAATGGAATCTGGTTCCATCGGATGGTATTCGTCCAGGTTAAATGTGATGACATTTTTAAAACTCAAGCCTTCTTCTCGGTGAATTCGGATTAATTCCTGGTAGACTTTCTTGGGAGAAGAACCGGTAGCCAGTCCCAAAATGCTGGGTTTGCCGGCTTGGTTATTTTGTCGAATCAGATCGGCAATTTCTTTTGCAACTGATTTAGAGGCTAAATCAGAATCGGAATAAATGTGAGTTGGAATGCGTTCAAAGCTGATTTCTTGTTCCATGGTCTTATTTTTTTGCCGTTTTTGCTGCGACGATTAATAGGTCAAGTGAAAGTGCATCGAAAATGCGAATAATCGTTTTGATGGCGGGGTTGCCTTTGCCTAATTCAATGCTGTGAATGGTTTTGATGGCAACGCCACTTTGGAGGCTTAGGTCTTCTTGTTTTAATCCAAGGGCATTTCTTTTTTCTCGGATGATTTGCCCAAATACATGTAAATCCATTGTGATAGGTTTTTTACAAATGTACACTAATTTTTAATATTTTTATATTATCGGAATTATATTACTGATTATATAAAAATAATATCAAATGCCGTTTATCAATTATTTAATCTACCCCCAAAACTTTTCGCTTATCTTTGGGTTTTAATCAAGATGCGCTACCTACTATTCGTTTTATTTCTGACCTTATCTAGCCTTTCGTGGGCTCAAAAATCCACTTTAAGTGGTTACATGAAAGATGCCACGAGTGGAGAGGGCTTGATCGGGGCCTCTGTTTATGTAAAGGAATTAAAAACCGGTAATGTCACGAACACCTACGGTTTTTATAGCTTAACCTTGCCCCTGGGTCAATACACCTTGGTGTTTTCTTCCTCGGGATACAAAAAAATAGAGCGTTCGATTCAAATTTCAGCTACAGCTCAAACCTTGAATTTAGAATTATCTCCTGCTTCACAGGAATTAGCAGAGGTCATTGTGAAGGCGCGTGCTAATGACGAAAATGTAAAGGGGATTGAGATGTCTGTTAATAAGGTAGACATCAAGACGATTCGTAAGATTCCTGCACTTTTAGGGGAGGTTGATTTAGTGAGAGCCATTCAATTATTGCCTGGTGTTTCTACGGTAGGGGAGGGTGCTTCTGGATTTAATGTGCGCGGTGGCGGTGTGGATCAGAACTTAGTCCTATTAGATGATGCGCCGGTCTACAATTCTTCTCACTTATTTGGCTTTTTCTCGGTTTTCAATCCGGATGCGGTGAAGGATGTGAAATTGTTCAAAGGTGGTATTCCATCGATGTATGGTGGGCGCGCCTCGTCTATTTTAGATGTGAAGATGAAGGAGGGGAATGCAAAGAAATTAGAAGTGAATGGCGGTGTTGGGGTGATTTTCTCCCGTTTATCCATCGAAGCCCCGATTGTGAAGGATAAGGCTTCTTTCATTGTGGCGGCGCGTCGTTCCTATATCGATATTTTAGCGAAGCCGTTTTTAACAGGTAATAATGCGAATGCCTCGTTTAATTTCTATGATTTGACGGCCAAAGTCAACTATACCATTAACTCGAAAAATACCGTCTTTATG
>JBEBBJ010000179.1:0-4611 GCA_041158445.1 Bacteroidota bacterium | reverse complement strand
TCTTTCATCTTATAAATAGGCGTCTCAGCTCCTTCTTTATAACCTGTCACTTCAGCTGTATAAACTGGACCATAGATTAATGAACGCTCGCCATATTGCTCACGTTTCAAGTACTTTAAGAAGTTCAAGATATTGCTCGGGTCATTCTCATTAATAGGCGTATTATAGCCAGAACGCACTAAAGCAACCGTATAAGTGGAATAACCAATTAATAAGAAGACAAAAGAGAATAGCGCCACATTCAGCACCTCTTTACCTTTTGCATACGAATAACGAATGCCAAAAACCACCGCAGCAATTAAAAGGATCAAGAAAACAATCGCTCCTGTACCGTAAGAGAAGCCTAAAGTATTCACGAAAGTCAATTCAAAAGCGAAAGCGATACTCGGTAAACCGGGGATAATCCCAGCATTGATGATACCTAAAATGAATAGGGCCACAAAAATCGAAATAACACCTCCGGTTAACGTAGGCTTGTCATAACGTTTGAAATAATACAATAAGCCTAAAGCAGGAAGGGTCACTAAGTTTAATAAGTGGACTCCGATAGATAATCCCACTAAATAAGCAATGAACAAGATCCAACGATTCGATGCGGCTCTATCTTCCACCAGCTCCCATTTAAAAGCAGCCCAAACAACAATCGCCGTAAAGAAAGACGACATCGCATACACCTCTGCTTCCACAGCAGAGAACCAAAACGTATCAGAGAACGTATAAATCAACGATCCAACCACTCCAGAGGCTAATAATCCAAAACGCTCGTTCGAATTCAATTCCTCAAATGACTTATTGATCATCTTACGACCGATCATCACGATCGTCCAATGCAAGAATAAAATAGTCAAAGCGCTACTCACCACGGACATCATATTCACCCAATAAGCCACTTTGGTCACATCACCTAAGGCTAAAAGAGAGAACATACGGCCTAATAAAAGGAATAAGGGCGCTCCTGGAGGGTGAGGTACTTGCAATTTATAGGCACACGCGATGAACTCGCCACAGTCCCAAAAAGAGGCCGTAGGCTCCACCGTCAAGGTATAAGTCAACAACGCGATGAAGAAAACTCCCCAACCCGTCCAATTATTTAGTTTTTGAAAACTCCACATAGGTCAGATTAATTAAACTGTTTTAAGAAACGAACGTCATTCTCCGTGAATAGACGCAAGTCCTTGATTTGGTATTTTAACATGGTGATACGCTCGATTCCCATTCCAAAAGCAAAGCCATTGTACTTCTTCGAATCGATTCCCACATTTTCTAAGACATTCGGATCTACCATCCCTGCCCCAGCAATCTCCACCCAACCGGCTCCTTTGCAGACATTACAACCATCGCCTTTGCATAAAAGACAGGTAATGTCCATTTCAGCACTAGGCTCTGTGAAGGGGAAATAAGAGGGACGGAAACGTACTTTCGTATCCTTACCAAACATCTCTTTGGCAAAATGATATAAGGTATCTTTTAAATCCTTAAAGCTCACTTGCTCATCCACATAAAGCCCCTCTACTTGATGGAAAAGGCAATGTGCACGCGCAGAAATCGCTTCATTACGATATACGCGACCAGGCATCACCGAGCGAATCGGTGGCTTTTGGTGTTGCATCAACCGAATCTGAACGTTAGAAGTATGCGTACGTAATAAAACGTCATCCTGAATCTCTCCAGCTCCTTTTTCAATGAAAAAAGTATCCTGCATCTCCCTCGCCGGGTGATTTGCTGGGAAATTTAAGGCCGTGAAATTGTAGAAATCCGTTTCGATCTCTGGTCCATCTGAAACCGAGAAACCCATGCGATTAAATATCTCTAAAATGCGCGCTCTCACTTTCGTCAAAGGGTGTAAACTACCCTGAGAAATCGGATTATATAAAGTTAAATCAGAAGGTACCTCAAAATCAGCCGCATTACCCGCAAAAGCTTCTTGGGCTTCTGCAAACTTCGTTTCCGCTGAATTCTTCAATCCATTTAAGGCTTGACCCACCTCGCGGCGATTCTCTGCAGTACGAAAAGATTCTAATTCACCTTCATTCGAAATGACAAAAGCGTCAATTTCAGCCTGAAGAGCTTTTATTTGTTCATTCATGAGGGTAATTATAAAATGCGGAAACCTAGGGTTGCCTGGAAGTAACTTGGTTTTTGGGAGTAATTAAATCCGCTAGGCACGGCAATGGTATTCTTCAATTCAGATACACCAACACCCGCCTGATAAGAAAAGCTAGAACGATTAATCACATCCTGAGAGGTTCCTGAAAAATACGATTTCACTGCAGCATCTGGATTAGTCGACGCGCTGATGGCATAAGTAGCCACAGGACCCGCTAATACACGAAGAGGACCTAATTTAATCCCTAGCAATACCGGAACATCTAATGATTTTTGAGAAAAACCAACAACACCTTGATTCGTAGTTAAAGAATTTAACACATCTACATTCACTTCCTTCGCAGCAAAATACACCTCAGGTTGAATAAAAATAGTACGTCCTATACGCGCAAAAGCACCTACTTGGTAGCCCGTTTTATTTTCTAAATTAGCACTCAAGCTGGCTACTTTAACCGAAGATAAATTCACCCCACCCTTTAATCCAATTCGAAAATAATCAGCAGGTGCATGCTTCTGAGCAGAAGCGGTAGACATAAAACCCATCACTAGGGCAAACATCAGTGCTAGTTTTGTTGCTTTCATTTTAGTTGTCATTAATTAACTTGTAAAATTATCCTTTTTCATCCGAAAAAAAAGAAAAAACCGAAATCAAAACGTATTTTTGAGCACAAATCGTATAATCGTGGCCAAAGCTAAAACCTCCTTTTTTTGTCAATCCTGTGGACATTCAGCCCCTAAGTGGCTGGGCAAGTGTCCATCCTGTGGAGAATGGAATACCTTCGTGGAGGAATTGGTGGAAGCGACGGTGCATCCGGCGGAAGTTTGGAAGACAAAAGGAAGTCCTAAATCGGCCACAAAACCGAAATTATTAAACGAAGTAAGTTTCGAAAACCTACCTAAACTTACCTGTTCAGATCCTGAATTCAACCGTGTTTTAGGTGGTGGAATCGTTCCTGGCTCCCTCGTATTAATCGGTGGAGAACCCGGCATCGGAAAATCAACATTATTATTACAAGTTGCCCTTTCTTTAACCCAAACACGTGTTTTATACGTAACTGGTGAAGAATCTGAGCAACAAATCAAACTGAGAGCAGATCGCTTAGCTGCAAAATCGGACTCCTTATACATCTTAACCGAGACGAATACCCAATCCATTTTCCGCCATCTAGTCGACCTAGAGCCGGAATTAATCATTGTAGATTCCATTCAGACCTTGTTTTCAGATCAAATCGAATCAGGCCCAGGTTCTGTTTCTCAGATTAGAGAATGTGCCTTGGAGCTAATGCGTTTTGCGAAAGAAAGTGGCACTCCTATCTTCTTAGTGGGACATATTACCAAAGAAGGTTCCATCGCCGGCCCTAAGGTCTTAGAACACTTGGTTGATACCGTACTTCAATTCGAAGGAGATCGTCACATGATCTACCGAATTTTGCGTACGACGAAAAATCGTTTTGGTTCCACCTCTGAATTAGGCATTTACGAAATGCTAGGAAGTGGCCTACGACCTGTGACTAACCCCTCCGAGATTCTTCTATCCCAACGCGACGAACCTTCGTCGGGTATCGCCATCGGTACCTTAATGGAAGGTAATCGCCCGCTATTAGTTGAAATCCAATCCTTAGTGAGTGCGTCCTCTTATGGAAATGCGCAAAGAACCGCAAACGGTTATGATGGAAAGCGATTGAGCATGTTGATCGCGGTATTGGAGAAAAGGGGTGGCTATAAATTAGCAACGCAAGACGTTTTCTTAAATATTACTGGGGGTATTCGAGTGGATGACCCTGCCTTGGATTTAGCTACTTGCATGTCCCTCGTATCTTCCTATGAGGACAAAATCATCGATTCATCGATCTGTTTCGCAGCTGAGGTCGGATTAGGAGGAGAATTGAGATCCGTTACGCGCATCGATCAGCGCATCGCTGAAGCGGAAAAACTCGGATTTAAGGAGATTTGGATCAGTAAGTACAATCTGAAAGGATTGAATTACAAAGCGAATAAGATCAAGGTGCAGTCTGCTGCCACCCTGTTAGATGTTATCCTGCACATTTGGCGTCAAAAGTAGACGAAGGGTATTCTACTTTTAATAGATGAAGCCCGTGGGCTGGAACTGCACGACCCGCTTTGCATCGGTCTTTTGAATCGAGTATTTCTTGCATTTGCTTATTCGATAATCGCCCCTGCCCTACTTCTAACAAAGTACCCACTACTGCCCGAACCATGCCGCGCAGGAATCGATTACCTTGAATCGTAAAAATCAATTCATCACCCCGGTACTCCCAGAAAGCCTGCAAAATCGTACAATTGAAAGTCGTCACATCGGTTTTTACCTTCGAAAAGCATTGGTAATCGGTATGATGAAAGAACAAAGCGGCAGCTTTATTCATTGCATCGACATCTAGATCTACACTGAAACGGTAGGCATATTGGCTATTGAATGGACTTTTCAGTGGGCTAATCCGGTACTCGTAGGTACGCGAAAGAGCTGCGAATCGGGCATGGAAATCA
>JBEBBJ010000178.1:0-2749 GCA_041158445.1 Bacteroidota bacterium | reverse complement strand
ATCTCTCCGTTTAAAACGTTATTCGTATTAACGGACGAACCTGTCGCTAAAATTTCTAATCTGCCTCGGTCATTCTGCTTGCCTGCAATCGCTCTCACATGTGAGCTACCAATATCTAAACCGATAATTAAGTCGTTACGCATTATATGTTGTTTGTAGAACGGATATTAAATTAAAAAATTTGGCTATTATTCGCAAATAAGCTGATTCTTATATTTCAGCTGCACCCAGCTGTATTTATTCCAGCCTTTATTCGGTATTACTTTTTGATAGAATATGAATAATTTCTTGAATTTGTTTTCAATATTGATCGGTAGGCCAAAGTCAATTCGGGTCGTCCCTATCGTCGGAATTAACACGATTCCTCCGTCTTTTGCGACAATGATTTGGGAGATTTGGGCTTTCCAAAATTCATTATTTTCAATAAACTGAAAGAATGGAATCAAGGTCTTCCCTCTTTTATCCTGCAAATCTCTTTTGCCGTCAAAATAAGGTCCTCCCGTCACGATAATCCGAGGAGTGAACAGTGGACTCGTCCCGATGAATTTTCCATCCTCTGAAATGTATTGATCTGGGAAAGGGGAGGTGCCGATCGTCGAACGAACAATACGCGCAATAGGCTTATATTCCTTCACCGAAACCGAGATAACACCGCTGAAATCATGGTGAGCCTCACAAGATTTTACCAAAGGAATACGCTTAATACGCTCCTCAATTTGACGAAGTGAAATCTGGGTGATGGGTTTGTCTAGGAAATAATCAGTCCCCTGCTCAGAAACCATCAATTTGATATCTTTCTTACTTAAGAGCGCCTTTTCGTTCTCAGAGTCTAAGGTGATTTCCACCCCTTTGCATACCACCTCATTAAAGCTAATCTCGGCAAAAATGACCGCAGCAAGGACGAGGGCGAATAGAATCACCATCCCGATTACTTGCTTGATTAACGTCGCGTTTGCCTTCATTTTGAAAAATTATACTAAGATAAGCTCAATTTTAAATCATTCAAAAGAAGATCGATATCTCCAGCCCCCATCGTCACTAATAAGGCTGGTTTTTTTTCCTCAATTACGTTAAGCAGGTCTGCTTTTGAGATCACCTGCTTATTCTCCAGCTCGATTTTACTCAATAACCAATCGGAAGTAACCCCTTCCATCGGAAGTTCGCGAGCCGGATAAATATCCAATAAATATAATTCGTCCGCAATCGCTAAGCTTTTTGCGAAGTCATCGATAAAATCTCTTGTTCTAGAGAATAAATGCGGTTGAAAAACGGCGGTAATTTTCTCGCCTGGATATAGTGCTCTCACTGAGTTTAAGCAAGCGGCGATTTCCGTCGGATGGTGTGCATAATCATCAATCATGACATGATCCGCTGATTCCACATGGTATTCAAAGCGACGTTTTACTCCTAGGAAAGAAGAAATGCCCACCTTGATTTCTTCCCCTGTCACACCCACCTGCATCGCTAAGGCAGCCGCAGCTAACGCATTTTCAATATTGTGAAAGCCTGGAATGCGCATCGGGATATCTTTTACCTCACCGCCCGGGTATTTCATATCAAAGATCATGCGGTGGTCTTCAATGCGAATGTTGTGCGCTTGGAAATCTCCTTTGTCAATACCAAAAGTAGCATCGCCTATTTCAGAATTCAGGGTTAAGCCCTTTTTCTGGATAAAGAATCCATCTGCTTTGATTTGGTTGACGAATAATTGAAAACTCTCTAACACCGAATCTCCATCGCCATAAATGTCCAAGTGGTCTGCGTCTGTGGAAGTGACTACAGCAGCTTGCGGGTGAAGTGTCAAGAAGGAACGATCATATTCATCGGCCTCGACCACGCAGACGATATTTTCTTTCGATTGATTTGGGATAAAATTCGTGCCATAATTCACCGTGATGCCGCCTAGGAAGGCCGTCACGTTTTTACCCGCACTAATCAATAAATGGGTTAATAAAGACGAGGTTGTTGTTTTTCCATGCGTTCCTGCCACGGCTAGGGTAGGAATTTGTTGGGTAATCCAACCGAGAATTTCAGAACGTTTGTATAGTCGAATACCTTTGTCTACCAGATGATTCATTTCTATATGATCCTTCGGAATGGCGGGTGTGTAAATGAATAAGCTGTGTTCTACGTCTTCTAGGCAGGCTTTTGGGATTAAATCAATGGAATCCTCATAGTGAATCTCCATTCCTTCTTCTGCTAATTTTTTCGTTAGCGGGCTTTCTGTCTTGTCGTATCCAGCCACGGGAAACCCGTTGTGCAGAAACCAACGAGCGATGGCAGACATTCCAATTCCCCCAATTCCTAAGAAATATTAACTCTTTTTTCATGCGTGTAGAATGGATTGGGCTATTTCGTGTGCTGCGTTTGGCTTGGCTAAACGAAGACTGTTTTTTTCTAGGGTACTTACATCGGTTTGGATGGCTTTCAGGGCCTCCGAAATCAGTTGCTCTTTCACTTCTGCATCGCGAACGAGGATGGCGGCGTTTTGGGAGACGAGGCTCTTCGCGTTTTCTGTTTGGTGATCCTCAGCTGCGCTAGGTAAAGGCACTAAAATACTGGCTTTGCCTAATAGGCATATCTCCGAAACGGAAGAGGCGCCAGCTCGGGAGATAACTAGATCGGCCATCGCGTAGGCTAAGTCCATTTCGTAAATGAAAGCGGAAACGTAAGCACTTGAAATTCCTTCAGCTGCCTTTTTTGCCGTCGATTCGAAGGCAATACCGGTCTGCCAAATCACCTGAACACC
>JBEBBJ010000177.1:0-3704 GCA_041158445.1 Bacteroidota bacterium | reverse complement strand
GAAGCAGGGGTAGTTGAGCTAAAATTCATAGCACAAAAATAAAAAAAAGACGGGAGAGCATCCCGTCTTTTCTAATCTAATTATCGAATGGTCAATTAAAGCGTCCAGCCGTTGCGGTATTCGCGACGTACGAATTGGTTCGCTGCATCGAAGTTCGTAATGCGCATGTTTTTTGCATCCCACTCCAGTTTTTGACGACCGGTGAACTTCGCGTTACGGCCTTCACCTTCGCGTAACATGTACGAGCGAATCGCTAGGTTACCCATTAACACGGATTCTGTAAATGGTGCCGCATATTCGAATGGAGAACTTACTTCCATATTGCCAAAACCAGCCTTACAAGCCTCTACCCACTGGGTATTATGACCGCCGTCTCCACCTTTCACACGCGGAATGCTTGCTTTCGGAAGTTCAGACTCATCTACACGAGCTCCGTTTCTGTATACTTTCGGGTTCATACCATAGGTACCGCAAGTCATAATTCCTTTCGATCCGATTAAGATGACACCATTTGATCCATCTGCATCTCCGATGACATCGGTCGATGGAATGCCCTCTGGATGTGGAGCCCGAAGACCACCATCAAACCACGTTAATTTCACTGGGGAATTATTCTTCTTCGAAGGACCGTAGTGTAAAGTGACCATCGAGCTAGGAGGACATCCTTGTGGAATGTATTCTGGCGTCCAATCTTGTAAGAAGACAGAACCTACCGAACATTCTACGTCGATCGCATCACGGATACCTAATACCTTGAATGGAGGATCTAATAAGTGACATCCCATATCACCTAATGCACCTGTACCATAATCCCACCAGCCTCTCCACTTAAATGGAAGGAAAGCCGGGTTGTATTCTCTGTCTCTGTATTTTGCAGGTCCTAACCATAGATCCCAATCCACCTCAGATGGACTAGGTGATCCAGCAGATGGATACGCAATTCCTTGTGGCCAAACCGGACGGTTCGTCCATACATATACTTCTTTTACTTTACCTATCGCACCACCATCGAACCATTCGACCATTTTACGAACGCCATCGCCAGAAGATCCTTGGTTACCCATTTGGGTTACCACTTTCATCTCTGCTGCTTTTTCGCCTAAAAGACGCGCCTCGTAGATATCGTGCGTTAAAGGTTTTTGTACATATACGTGCTTCTTGCGACGCATGGCCTCCATCGCAATTGTGGCGTGGGTATGATCCGGCGTAGAAACGATGACCGCATCTACGTTGCTACCCTCTTTATCTAAGGTTGCTACCCTCTTTATCTAAGGCAGCACGGAAATCACGGTAGTAATTTGCTTTCGGGAGGTCGCCTTTGATTCGAGCGATTTGGCGATCATCTACATCGACGATAGCGACGATGTTTTCAGCTCCCTTATTATAAGAACTCATGATATCGCTGTAGCCTTTTCCGCCACCACCGACACCCATAATGTTTAATTTATCTGAAGGAGCAATGTACCCTTTGCCTAAGACGTGGCGAGGGACAATGTAGAAACTAGCTGCGGCTAATCCAGCTTTACGCAGGAAGTCCCGTCTTGAATTGTTACTCATGGTTGATAGGTTTTAATGATGGGGTGTAAGTTTGGAAAAAAAATCAAGAAAACAAAAAAAGGGGTCAGCTTTCGCTAACCCCCTTATTACAGAACAGATAAATGCTCTTATTCAGCTTTCTTAGATTTCTTCTCTAATTTTTTAATCGCTTGTTCTCTTTCAGCGCCTTCCATTTGCTCTTTTAAAGCAGATAATGCACCGATATCGCCCATAGTCGATTTCTCAGCTGTAGTAGTCGCTGGTTTGTCAGCAGACTTAGTTGCTTTTTTCTTCTCTGGTTTCGCCGCAGCAGCATCAGCCGCTACTTCTTCAGCCGTAGCTGCAGTGAAGGTACGTGTGTGAGATAAGATGATCTTACGCTCTTCTTTGTGGAACTCAGTTACCACGAAGTCTAACGCCTCACCAGCTTCCGCTGCTGACTCATCTGCCTTAGTTAATTGCTTCAAAGGAGCTAAACCTTCGATACCGTAAGGCAATTCTAATACACCGAACTTATCATTCTTAGAAATGATCGTTGCTTTGTGCGTAGAACCTAAAGTGAACACACTCTCAAAAGTATCCCAAGGGTTTTCCTCTAATTGCTTGTGTCCTAAAGCTAAACGACGGTTATCCGCGTCTAATTCGATGACAACAACATCTAAAGAATCACCTACTTTAACGAATTCAGATGGGTGCTTGATTTTCTTTGTCCAAGACAAGTCAGAAACGTGAACTAAACCGTCGATTCCTTCTTCTAACTCAAGGAATAAACCGAAGTTAGTTAAGTTACGAACAGTTCCCTTGTGCTTCGTACCGATTGCGTATTTCGCTAATAAATCAGTTTTAGTCCAAGGATCTTCTGTTAATTGCTTGATACCTAATGACATCTTGCGCTCAGCACGATCTAATGTTAACACTACTGCTTCCATTTCGTCGCCTACTTTCAAGAAATCTTGTGGGTTACGTAAGTGTTGAGACCATGACATCTCAGACACGTGGATTAAACCTTCAACGCCTGGCAATACTTCTAAGAAAGCACCGTAATCAGCTACGTTAACGATTTTACCTTTTACTTTCGAACCTACTTCAGTTCCAGCAGCTAAAGCTTCCCAAGGGTGAGCTTGTAATTGCTTCATACCTAAAGAGATACGTTTTTTGTTTTCGTCGAAGTCTAATACCACCACTTGGATTTTTTGATCCAATTTCAATACCTCTTGTGGGTGGTTGATACGACCCCATGAGATATCTGTGATGTGAAGTAAACCATCTACACCACCTAAATCGATGAACACACCGAAATTAGTCATGTTTTTGATCACACCTTCTAGTACTTGACCTTTATCTAAGTTCGTTAAGATCGTTTGACGTTGAGCCTCAAGATCTTTCTCGATTAATACTTTGTGAGATACAACTACGTTGTCATTTGTGTGGTTGATTTTAACAACCTTAACCTCCATGTTTTTACCTACGAAAATATCGAAGTCACGGATAGGCTTCACATCAATTTGAGAACCAGGTAAGAATGCCTCGATTCCAAAGATATCTACGATTAAACCACCTTTTGTACGGCGCTTAACGAAACCATTGATGATGGTATCTTCTTCTAATGCTTTCTCGATGTTAGTCCATGCACCCATCACCTTAGCTAACTTACGTGACAACGTTAATTGTCCGTTTGCGTCTTCTTGGTTCTCGATGTATACTTCAACCTCGTCACCAGCTTTCAAATCCGGCATATCGCGGAATTCTGAAGCAGATACTAAACCATCAGATTTGAATCCAATGTTAATGATTACTTCACGGTCAGTCTTGCTTACCACAATACCTTTCACTACTTCTTTCTCAGTGACCGAGTTCAAGGTTGCTTCGATAGCAGCCTCCATTTTTTCTTTTTGCTCAGTAGTATAGTTACCACCGAATCCTTTTCCTTCAACTAAATCCCAGTCGAAATCTTTTGGTTGTTTTGACATATTTTTTGCCCGTTTGGCTTTTTGCCTACATCAACAAGCTGGGCTAACTTGCTGAAATTAAGTTTGAAACAATTTTTAAATTGGGGTGCAAAGCTACGAAGAATAATTTTATTTTCCATCTTTTGTGGTAAATTGAATCCACAAACCTCTTTAATCGATGAAATATTGCTTTTTAGCCCTGTTTTTCTTGTCCCAAAA
>JBEBBJ010000176.1:0-2505 GCA_041158445.1 Bacteroidota bacterium | reverse complement strand
AAAAATAGGTTCACAAGATTATTTCGAGTTATTATTCGATAATTCTCTTTACACGGAATTAGATCCAATGATGGGCTCCGGTGATCCATTGGAGTTTACTGATACAAAAAAATATACGGATCGTATCAAAGCGACGGAATACAATACAGGTCTAAAGGACGCTGTTAGAACTGCTTACGGTGAAATCAACGGTTTGCCTATTTGTATTTCAGCGATGGACTTTAACTTCATCGGTGGATCGATGGGGTCTGTAGTAGGAGAGAAGATTACTCGCGGTATGCGTCACTCTTTAGAGACTGGTAAGCCTTTCTTGATGATTTCTCGCTCCGGTGGTGCTCGTATGATGGAGGCTGGTTTTTCTTTAATGCAGATGGCCAAAACCTCTTCCTTAATCGCCCTCCTCGCTGAAGCAAAGATTCCTTATATCTCATTAATGACCAATCCGACTACCGGTGGTGTGACGGCTTCTTTCGCGATGCTAGGAGATTTCAATATCGCAGAGCCTGGTGCCCTAATCGGTTTCGCAGGTCCTCGTGTGATTAAAGAAACCATCGGTAAAGATTTGCCTAAAGGATTCCAAAGCGCCGAGTTCGTCGAAGAGCACGGTTTCCTAGATTTCATCGTAGATCGCAAAGATTTAAAAGATAAATTGAGTTCCTTGTTAGGGATGTTGAAATAGAAAAAAGCCAGCTGATGAAGCTGGCTTTTTTGTTTATAATCTCATAAAAAAAGCCCACTATCTCTAGTGGACTTTTCCATTTGATTTTATCTGAAATTATTCAGCGGCAACAACTTCTTTCGTTGCTGCTTTAGCGCGAGATTTCTTTTCTTTTTCTGGAGCTGGAATCACATCTTCCACACCTGCGAAGATACGTCCGCAATGCTCGCAAACTAAGATTTTCTTCTTGTCTTTGATATCAGTTTGACGTTGTGGAGGTACTGAGCTGAAACATCCACCACAAGCACCACGCTTTACAAGAACAACCGCTAAGCCGTTACGTGCGTTATCGCGTAATTTTGTGTAAGATTTGAAAAGACGCTCATCTACAGATTTAACTGCTTTTTCGCGATCTTTTAATGATTTTTGCTCGTCTTCCTCGCTTTCAGCGATGATTACTTGTAATTCGTTTTGTTTGATCTCAAGATCTTTCTTGCGCTCAAATAAGTTTGATTCAACTGAAGCGATTTCATCGTTTTTGTTCAAAACTTTGAAGTCGATTTCTTTGATACGCTTATCTGCAATCTCCATTTCGATTCCTTGCAATTCAATTTCCTTAGAAATTGCATCGAATTCGCGGTTATTACGCACATTCATTTGTTGTTCCTTGTACTTAATAATTAAGTTATCGGAATTTTTCTTTGCGATTCTGTAGTTAGCGATTTGCTCTTCAAAATCAGCCACATCTTGCTGGAATTTAGCCAAACGAGTCTCTAAACCCATGATCTCATCTTCAAGATCACGAACTTCTTCAGGTAAATCACCGCGTACTTTACGAATGCTATCTAGATTAGTATCGATTGTTTGAAGCTTTAAAAGGGCCTCTAACTTTTGGGCAATTGTTGTTTCGGTAACTGTAGCCATTATTCTAATTTATTTGAATTGTCTAACCTCTCTCATGTTAAGCGAAACGGACCGGATTGGTATTGGTCTCACTTTTCAGAACGGCAAAATTACTAATTTTTTTTGATAAATAGTCATGTACTGCATCAATAATCATGACTTCTGATTCGTAATGCCCTACATCGATTAATAGACATTGATTTTCCGCATCAAAAAACTCGTGGTACTTGATATCTGACGTGATATAGGCATCTGCTTTTTGCCTTATTGCCTCTTTAATTAAGAAACTGCCGGCCCCACCGCAGACCGCTACTTTGGAAATAGGCCCTTCAGGTAATGCGGTATGTTTTAAGGCGTCAAGGCCTAAACGTTCTTTGACAAAATGTAGAAAAGCTTCAGGATCGAGAGGCTTCTCCAATAAACCGATGTATCCTGCACCTACGTCTTGCCAAGAATTATCCAAGGAAGTGATAGAATAAGCAACTTCCTCGTAGGGATGTGCGGATTTTAAAGCCGCTAAAATCTCACTTGAAAGATGGGAAGGAAATATCATTTCCACCTTAACTTCGGACAATTCTGAAAGGACGTTCGCTGTACCTGTGTGAGGATTAGCTGCTGAGGACGGTTGAAAACGACCCGTGCCCTCCGAAGTAAAGCTGCAGGAAGAATATTCGCCTATATTTCCAGCTCCTGCTGTATGTAAGGCCTCGCGAACAGCCAGCTCATGAGACGCAGGCACGTAATATTGAAGTGCTTTTAACGCCTCCTGCATTGGTTTCATCACTTGGCCTTGAATGCCTAGTTTCGACGCTAAATGATAGCTAACGCCTTTAGGAGCATGATCAAGATTCGTGTGTGAAGCGTACAGCGCAATATTATTTTGAATGGCCTTGATGACCGTTCTTTCGACATACGAGGCGCCAGTGAATCGTTTTAATCCAGAG
>JBEBBJ010000175.1:0-2519 GCA_041158445.1 Bacteroidota bacterium | reverse complement strand
AAAAAAGGACATGTTGCGCGGGAAATAGCGGTCGTGTGAAAGATGCAATAGATCAGGAAGCTGCATAAAGAATCCGGCGAGTAGCGCAAAGGCCACCAGCAAAATCCAATCGTTTTTAGAGCCCCAAGAAGTAGAGGAAACAGCTAATCGTTCCTGCCAAATTTGGGCAGCAAGCTCATTGGAGATTTGTGGATAAACCGCTTCGAAAGCACGGCTAAAAGAAGCTGGGTTCGAACGAAACAAGCTTTCTAAAGCAGCCGGGTTCGAGATGTTTTTAATGATTTCGTTTTCCATAATTTCAGAAAATTACAGCCCGCAACAGATATAAATCCGCTCTTTTATTAAGCGGTCATATCGACAGATAAGTGGTTATAAAAAAGCCCCAAATCGAATGATCTGAGGCTTTTATCTTTACTTCAATTTCATATTCACTGGATCCCACTGAATGATTTTCTTTTGGAAATAACTTTCGTTACAGGCTAAGGCAGGTGCCGCAGCTCTAAATCCAAACGCCGCATCTTCCACTACAGATGTTCCGTTGCGGATCGCATCGAAGAAGTGAGTGAAGTGATCCACGTGTTCGTCATATCCTGCAGGCGCTCTGAAAATTACGTCTTCTTTCGTAGGGCGCTTACGCTGTGCATCCGTCCACTTCGAATTGTATTCGCGGGTCATTTCTTCCTGCATGCTTTTAGGAAGTGTAAACACCGAGTCATATCCCCCGAAGCCCGGAGCTTCTGGCATGATGCTATGCTTCACGGAAATCGTATTTCCTTTCACATCCATCACCCCTTCTGAACCGATCAAACGAATGACTTCTTGTCCCCCCGTTCCACTCACGAAGTTCACTTGAAGTGTTAATTGGAAGGCAGGATGTTCCGCCGTGTTGCCATATTGCATAACGCCTGACATCACATCAGGAAGGTTACGTCCATCATTCCAATGACTGAATTGTCCCGTTGAGAAGATGGTTTCTGGACCATTCGAGTTTGTCATAAAGTGGGTTCCTGATAACAAGTGAATGAATAAATCCCCTGCTACGCCGGTTCCAACTTCTTTAAAGGCACGCCACCAGAAGAATTTCTTCGCATCAAATTCCATTTTAGCCGTCGCCTCGATGAATCGATTCCAATCGCAAGTGGATGCATCTGCGTCCTTAGGGATGGTATATTGCCAAGCGCCGATAGAGCTTTGACGGTCATACACCGCGTTCACCATATTTAATTTCCCGATCTCGCCGGCAGCTAACATTTCTTTTGCTTTCGCTAAACCGATGCTGCTCACCCGTTGAGATCCTACTTGTAGGACTTTCCCGTATTTCTTTTGGGCGGCGATCACCTTCGGACCTTCGTCTATTTTATAGACCATCGGTTTCTCGATATAGACGTGTTTGCCTTTTGCCAAAGCATCGATTGTGATGCGCGCGTGCCACACATCATGTGTCGCGATAATCACCGCGTCGATATCTGAACGGTCTAATAATTCTTTGTAATTACGTGTCGTGTATAAATCCTTGCCGTATAATTCCTTCGCGTTTTCGATACGACCCGTGTATAAATCACAGATTCCGGCTAATTCTACACCCGGAACTTTCAGCGCCGAAGCCAGGTCAAAGTGACCTTGTACCCCAAAACCAATCACACCTAAGCGAATCTTTTCGCCCACCGAAATGCGTTTTTCGTAGGTCAAAATACGTTCCTCTGCTTTTTGCTGAGCGCCTAAAGAGGCGAAGGGCGAAGACGCCGCTACGAGGCTAGTTGCCCCTATTTGTTGTAAAAACTTCCGTCTAGAAGCTTGACTATCTTTGTTCATATTTCAATAGGTTTTTTGTGAATTTACTCCCTTTTTACAAATCTTCCAAGGCATATCGCACATAGGAGAATTTCTTGCCATCTGGGCTCCAAGAAGGCACATTAATGGTTCCTTGCCCCCCATAAAAAGCCTCGGTTAAATCCTTCACTTCTTTCGTCTTCAGATCCAACAAACGAAGTTTGACTTGATGTCCAAAAGGATGGGCCTGCTTTTGGTCCTCCATATAGGTAATAATCGTCGCCACTTTGTTAGTAGGCGCGATGTGTGCAAACCAATTTGAATGTGCATCAAATGTCATCTGCTCCGGATCGGATCCATCCGCCTTCATCCGCCAAATCTGCATCATCCCAGAACGGTAGGAGTTGATGTAAATATACTTGCCATCCGGAGAATATTCCGGGCCGTCGTCTAAGCCTTCTGTAGTGGTTAATCGAATTTCTTCCCCGCCATTTGAGGACATCGCGTAGATATCGTAATTACCATTTCTGGCCGCGCAATAAACGATGGTTTTGCTATCAGGGGAGACCCCATGCCAATAAGAAGGGGTTAAAGGAGTTAATTGAATAGGGGATCCCCCCTCTGACGCAACCTTATATATGAAGGAGGTATGCTCTTTGATTTCTGCTTTTGCACTAGAGATATAAAGTGATTTCCCATCAAAACTATAGCCGTGATCGTTATTAGCCTTGTTTACTGAACCTGTGTTT
>JBEBBJ010000174.1:0-2725 GCA_041158445.1 Bacteroidota bacterium | reverse complement strand
GGACTTAAACGCCCCATGATTTCACCAAAAGTAATAACCTTCTTCATTAGTTCTCGAAATTAAAAAATCCTGCCGCGTTGTTATACGAAATGTCCTCCACCAACTTCCCTAACCAGGCAATATCTGCTGGCAATTCGCCATTTTCCACGTCCGCGCCTAGTAAATTACACAAGATTCTTCTAAAATGAAGTGACTTAACATCCCCATATTTGATAGCGCATTGATTTGCTTTTCCATCCCGTCTTTTTGGTCTAAAAACCACCAGCCTGACCCAAATTGCATCTTTCCTACGATGGTTCCATCTTGGAAATTACCTGTCATCGTCGCTAATAATTCGTTATCGCGTGGATTCAAATTATATAAAATCGTCTTTGCTAATTGATTCGTCGAATCTAAGTGATTTAAGAATTTCGATAAAGGACGTGCCTGCTCAAAATCCCCAATCGAATCAAATCCCGTATCAGGCCCTAAAGTCCCTAAGAGACGGTCATTGTTATTTCTAATCGCACCTAAGTGGAACTGTTGTGTCCAACCTTTTGCATGATCTAAATGCGCAAAATACACCAGCATCGCTGATTTGAACTGCACTTTCTCCTTTTGATTAATCGTTTTTCCGGTCATCAAACGCTCAAAGATGTGCGTGATTTCTTGCTCGGTATACTCGTCCGCATAAATCTGCTCTAATCCGTGATCGCTTAAACGGCATCCCACCGAATGAAAGAAATCATGTCTCGCCGCGATCGCCTTTTTATAATCAGCTAAGGTGTGAATCTCCATCGCCGCCGCTTTCGCCAGTGAATTCACATACTCCACGAACACGATCTCATCATCCACGCCCATCGCCTTGTCCGGACGAAAGGTAGGCAATACTTTGATCGCGAAGCCGCTCTCTTTTATTTGTTTATGATAGGCCAAATTGTCGATCGGATCATCCGTCGTACAAAGCGCCTTCACGTTCATTTTTAGCAATAAATTGCGCACAGAAAACTCCTTCGTACGCAACAAAGCATTGCATTGGTCGTAGATTCGCTTCCCACTTTCTGCATTTAATAATTCCGTAATCCCAAAATAGCGTTGCAATTCTAAGTGCGTCCAGTGATACAATGGATTGCGCATCGTGTAAGGTACCGTTTCTGCCCACTTCAAGAATTTCTCCTCGTCGGACGCATTACCCGTAATGTATTTTTCATCCACCCCATGAGCACGCATAGCACGCCACTTGTAGTGGTCGCCGGCTAGCCAGATTTGGGATACATTATCGAATTGCTTGTCCTCCGCAATTTGCTGCGGAATCAAGTGATTGTGGTAATCAATGATGGGCATTTTGGCCGCATAGTGATGGTACAAAGTTTGCGCGGTCTCTGACTGCAACAAGAAATCTTTATCTAAAAACGCTTTCATAGTATTTCGTTTAATCTATTCAGTAGTTAGTGGGCAGTGGACAGTGGTCAGTAGTCGGTAGTCAGTAGCCAGTCGTCAGTAGTTAGTCGTCTGTGGCAAAGTTCAAAGAATGACATTAAAATATTTCATATTCATCGCCGCAGGCGATTCCTCCTTTATTCTTTATGCTCTATTCTTTATGCTTTAAATCTATACTCTCTACTCTATACTCTATTAAATATATTTCGAAACCCCCTCCACGAACCCGGGAACTGCACTTAAGTCCTCTCCCCAAAGTTCTTTATCAGCTAATACTTTCTTCAAATCAAAATTCTTCCATGCCTCATAAAAATAAGGGGCGTAGTCACATTGGATAGGGTAGGCCTCACCATTGCTGTCGCCATAATACTTACCATTTTCTTCTTTCACCGCGTGCATAAACTGCAAATAGGCCGCGAATCCCATGCAGAATAGTTCTGGAGCTTTGCCAAAATTCTTCGCATAGTTCACTAACAAGGGCACGTTGCGCATACGCATTTTGGTCGTATACTGAACCGTAATGTCGATTAACTTGTGGTTAATAAACGGGTTGCGGAAACGGTCTAAAACCGAACGCCCGAAACGATCCGCCACCTTAAAGTCCATCTTATACGGAATGCCCAGCGCTAATTCGCTCAGCATCAAATTCATGATCAACTTGCTCAAATAGCCATTTGCCATCACATCCTTCACGATACGGAAGCCTAATAAAAAGGACATCCCGCACAATAAGGTATGCGTACCATTCAATAAGCGCAATTTCAATTCGCGGTAGATCTCGATGTCCTCCGCAATAATCACTCCCTTATCAGCCGGCGCAAACGATAAAACCTCTTTCACTTTCGCACCACCTTGGATCGCCCACAGGCTATACACCTCTGAGATGATCAGTAACGAATCTTCGTAACCAAGCTTGGCACAAATCTCCGCGTTAGTCGCCGCATCTGGGCTACCCGGAACGATGCGATCCACTAAGGAATTACAGAAATGATTCGCGTTGTTTAACCAAGCCACGAAATCAGCTGAAAGACCGTGGTCTGCCGCTAATTTTAATACAATCTCCTTTAATTTATCTCCGTTGTTGATAATCAATTCCGTAGGCACGATCACCATTCCGGAAGAAGCCGATCCTTGAAAATGCGTAAAACGCGCATGTAAGAAGGCTAATAATTTTGCAGGGAAGGAGTTAGGACATCCTTTGGCAATTGGATCATTCGCTACATAGCTGATTCCTACTTCGGTCGTGTTGGATAACACGATTTGCATGTCTTCACTTTTTGCGCAGGCTAGAATGGCATCCCAGTCT
>JBEBBJ010000173.1:0-2567 GCA_041158445.1 Bacteroidota bacterium | reverse complement strand
GAAAACCATCGGGTTAGAAACGTTGATCGAAACGATGACAGGCTTTCCATTCATCTTCGCTTTGGTCTCCTCGATTAATTGGATGTCTGTTAAGTTACGTGTCTTCACCGTTTTTCCTTTGTAGCTTCTGTTCGTGAAGTTTTCCAAAGGATCTCCTCCCGCCAAACTCACCTCACGGGCATCATTTGCGGTGTAATCTGCATATTGTAAAGAGATAGGTAAGTAACCGTTTCCACCTTTGGCCACATCCTCCTTATCATAACCGATATTGCTTTTTGGATTTTCGATACATACTAATGCGACATCTGCTTTCGAAGCATCGTCCGTCACGTTAAAGTATTTCTGAACTAGTTCCATGTTGATCGGGAAATCGTTCGATGCCGGAATCGGGAATCCTAAGAAGTGACGAGTTGCAGCGATGAAACGCTTCGGAATATAAATCGTTTTCTTCTCCTTAATCGGTAGCACATTCGCTTTGTTTTTCAACAAAACAATCGAAGCTAATTGCGCTTCAAAACCTGCCTTCATGTATTCTGGTTTCCCCACAATTTGTTTCGTATCCGCTGGATTTACATAGGGATTTTCGAACAAACCTACTTGGAAAATATTACGTAATAAACGTACCGCAGATTGTTCCATTCTTGCGCGCATCCAAGCTTCACCGTGCTCTTTCACCCCCATCGCATAGGCTTCGATGATCGGTTTCATATCATTATTCCCACCAAATTGATCCGCTCCGGCCATTAACACTTTGTAATGACGTTCCGCCATGGTTAACTTTTCTACCCCCCAAACTTTACCGTCAACGAATACGTCCATAGCTTTGTGATCACCGGTAACAGACCAGTCTGTACAAACCACACCATCATACCCGTTCTTTTTACGTAACAGATCCGTAACTAAGTATTTATTGTAGTTATTAGCTACGTTTTCGTTCGTTTGGTTCCAAGAAATCGTGTAATAAGGCATCACTGCCGCCGCCTTTTTCGTATTCCCAGTTAACTTAAATGCGCCTTCTGTGAAGGGGATTAAGTGCTCATTAAAGTTATTTCCTGGATACACTGCAAACTTACCGTTCGCATAGTGTGCGTCACGACCTGCTTCTCCTGAGCCACCACCCGGCCAGTGTTTTACCATCGCATTGACGCTAAGTCCACCCCAATTGTCTCCTTGGAAACCGTTGCAATAGGCTTCACCCATGGCAGCTGAAAGTTTCGAGCTCTCACCAAAAGTCCCATCAAAACGCAACCATCTAGGTTCTGTTGCGATATCTACTTGTGGAGAAAGTGCCGTAGCAATACCTAAGGCGCGGTATTCTGCTGCTGCAATGCGACCAAATTTTTGAACGAGTGATGGCTGGAAAGTGGCTGCCATTCCTAAAGAGGACGGCCACATCGAGATCAATCCTCCTGCAGCCGCATTAAATTCCGCCCGAGCGGAAGTTCCGTGGCGCGGATCCGTACTATTATTGGCGGGAATCCCTTTGCCTACTGACTCGCAGAAAGCCTGCATTTTATTGTTCCACTTTGCCGCATCTTCTGGACTAGAAACCGTGGTCAATAAAACATGACGCAGATTATCTTCTTTCAAAAATTTCTTTTGTTGATCCGTTAGATCGCTTGGATCCATCGTTTTAGGGTCAAAAGGTTTGCCATTATACGTCCCCGCAAAATAACCATCCGGTCTAGCTGGCACCGCTTGGTGACCAGAATACAACATCAAACCCGCAATCTCCTCTACGCTTAATTGCTTCGCTAAATCCTTCGCACGCTCATCGACCGGCTTTCTCCAATCTTCGTACGCATCCAATCGACCATTCTTATTCAGGTCTTTAAATGAAAGTCCGTCTTTTTGAATGATTTTAGCCTGATCAAAGCCCAAAGTGGGGCCATTTTTCTGTTGAATAAACTGCTGCTGACTGAAGGCCGCAGTTGAAATGGCTAGTAATCCGAGTATTTTTTTCATGCTTAGGGAATTATTTATTCAAATGTAGCAAATTGATACAATAGTTAAAAATCCGTTCTAAATGGAGAGGCTGGCAATCCCTCCACGTTTATCAAGTTTGCCCCTTCCGGATTGTCTGCCCAGCCATAGCGCACGTACATGGGCTCAGCCACCTCATCGCTCCAAACCACTACCGTGTTTCGTTCAATGATCGCCTTTGCCCAGACAAACTTTTTGTCCTTACCTGCAATCGCGAAATACGTCAATTCGTCCTCGTCCGTTTTGTTAATGGCAAGACCGCTTCCGGTTTCGCGGAAACGAATGCGAATCCGGTTGCCTTCGATAGCATTAGATTCATAGATGGGTCCTGAAGAAACGAGGTTTTCGCCATAGGCTATTTTTCTCGCGGCCAGCGCCAGTCTTTCGCCGATCGGTTTCTTCGTCAAGGGATGAATATCATTCCATTCGCCTAGATCTAAGGTCACGGCCATTCCGCTTCGAGGAATGATTAAGCTCTTTAACTGACCCTCCCGTAAGACTGCCATATTACTTTCTGAAGGAAGGAAATTGCGGTCCTGAAAACCGGGTAATTGCACGTACAAAAAGGGAAGTTCGGGTTGCTT
>JBEBBJ010000172.1:0-4771 GCA_041158445.1 Bacteroidota bacterium | reverse complement strand
CCTCATTAAATCCTTCGGTAATTTTAGGACGAGGCCCCGCATTTCCTTGAACGCCATTAGCAAACACTTGGTCGCCTCCCATACGCGTCGTGCTGATCAGCATGAAGCCTATTTTTTCTTCCAAAGTCATCTGCGAAACCAAGTCTTTCGCTCGTTCCGCCACGGGTAAACGCCAGTCCTCGTATTTATCGAGTTTATTATTCTTGTTTAAATCCTTAAAGGATAATTTTCCGATGCGCAAAGTAGGCGCTTTCATAGCCACTAAAACAGGCACATTCGAACCTATTTCTAATCAGATGAAAGACCCTAATGTAGACGAATTCATACAAAGTGCCGACAAGTGGCAAGCGGAGATGGCGTATTTACGCTACCTTTTGCTCGATTGTTTGATGGTCGAAACCTATAAATGGAGAACACCGGTGTATATGGTGGGCAAGAAAAATCTCATTGCCATCTCTAGTTTAAAAGAACATTGTGCCTTGAATTTTTTCAATGGAGCATTGCTCCAAGATGAGGAGGGCTTATTAATTAAACCCGGCGAGCACACACAATTAGGGCGCTGGATGAAGTTTAATTCGGTGGAGCAGATCCAAGAAAAAGAAGACCTAATTAAAGCCTACATCTTAGAGGCAATCGAAGTAGAGAAAATGGGTTTGAAAATGGAGAAGCCATCGGAAATCCCCTATCCAGAAGAATTGGTCACTATTTTCGCCGCGAACGCTTTTTTTCAGACGGAAAACAATCCGAAACACGCACTTCGCGGATCGTGAAAAACGAAAAATACATCCTAAAAGGTATAGGAATCACGGATTGCATTTGTGGCTTAACTAAAAACCCAATTTTGCCCCATGAATTTTGGAGAACAATTAAAGGAAATCCGCACCTCGAAAGGATTAACCCAAAACGAGCTTTCTGACAAGAGTGGTATCGCCTTGCGGACCGTTCAACGCATGGAACGCAACGAAGGGAAGCCAAGTCTGTATTCAATGAATGCGATCGGGGAAGTCTTGGGGGTGAATTTGACTTTATTGTATGCGCCAGAAACGCGCGAAGTTTAAAAGAGGCCTAGGGGCCTATTCAGTAGTAATCCCTTTTCTGTGGGTTATTTGGTTTTTAACCTCACAGGATAAAGATATTAATCGCATTCCATGGCCTATTTGGCCGATGTTAGGCTGGGGATTAGGCTTAGGGATTCAATATGTGAATGCTTACGTGATCGAAGTTGGGTCGCTAGAGCAGCGGGAATACGATAAGCTGAAGGGCGGGCAAAAATAAAAGCCAGCCACCCTTTCGAGCAGCTGGCTTTCAACTCAACCTATAAAGACTATTTAAAAGTCACGTCGAAACGATCTAGGTTCATCACCTTCGTCCAAGCCGCTACGAAATCCTTCACAAACTTCGTTTGCGCATCCTTCGTTGCATAGACTTCAGCAAGAGCACGTAGCTCTGAATTCGAACCAAAAATCAAGTCAGCACGCGTTGCCGTTGCAACCACAGCTCCTTTTTCGTTTTTACCTACGTATTCTTCTTTTGCGTCGTCCACTGGCTTCCAGGTAGTCCCCATCTCCAATAAGTTCACAAAGAAGTCGTTTGTTAACGCATCTTTCTTCGTCGTAAATACGCCGTGTTTCGAACCGTTATAATTCGTGTTCAACACACGCATACCACCTGTTAACACCGTCATTTCTGGTGCAGTCAAGGTTAATAATTGTGCTTTGTCTACGAAGATTTCTTCTGTCGAAAGCGTGTAACGCGTTTTCGTATAGTTGCGGAAACCATCACCCATCGGCTCTAGCAAGTTAAATGAAGCTACATCTGTTTGCTCTTGAGAAGCATCCATACGTCCTGGCGTGAATGGAACCGTTGTTTTTACACCCGCATTCGCCGCCGCTTTTTCCACTGCAGCTGAACCACCTAACACGATTAAGTCTGCGATAGAGATTTTTTTCTTACCTGATTTGGTATTAAAATCTTTTTGAATTTTCTCCAAAACAGCCAAAACCTTCTCTAATTGCTTCGGATTATTTACCTCCCAATTACGTTGTGGCAATAAGCGAATACGTGCTCCGTTTGCACCACCACGGCGATCCGAATGACGATACGTCGAAGCCGAAGCCCAAGCCGTCGAAACTAGTTCGCTAATCGATAAACCAGAGTTCAATAAAGTCGTTTTCAAAGCCGCTACATCTTGCGCGTTCACTACTTCGTGATTCAATGCAGGAATAGGATCTTGCCAAATCAACTGCTCCTTCGGCACTTCTGGCCCTAAATAGGTAGAGCTAGGACCCATGTCGCGGTGCGTTAATTTGAACCAAGCTTTGGCAAACGCCTTCGCATATACTTCTGGATTCTCTAAGAAATTACGAGAGATTTTCTCGTAAGCCGGATCCACGCGCAAGGCGATATCCGTCGTTAACATCGTAGGCTTGTGGAAGGTATTTTTATCAAATGCATCGGGAATAATGTTCGCGCTATTTTTCGCAATCCATTGGTTCGCACCAGCTGGGCTCTTCTCTAAAGACCACTCATTGTTGAATAACAAGTGTAGATACCCGATACCCCATTGCGTAGGCGTCGAAGTCCACGTCACCTCTAAACCAGATGTGATCGCGTCCTTTCCTTTACCTGACTTATAGGTGCTTTTCCAGCCCATACCTTGCTCCTCAATTCCTGCTGCCTCCGGATCTGGGCCCACGTTTGTCGCTGGACCTGCACCGTGCGTTTTACCAAAAGTATGACCACCCGCGATCAACGCCACCGTTTCCTCGTCGTTCATCCCCATACGGCCAAACGTCTCGCGAATATCTTTCGCAGAAGCCGCCGGATCTGGCACGCCATTCGGTCCTTCTGGATTCACATAGATTAAGCCCATTTGAACCGCAGCTAATGGCGACTCTAATTTACGGTCACCTGAGTAGCGATTTTTATCGTCTAACCATTTCTTCTCTGAACCCCAGTATACGTTTTCTTCTGGTTCCCAAACGTCCGTACGACCACCCGCAAAACCAAAAGTTTTAAAGCCCATTTGCTCTAGCGATACGTTTCCAGTCAAGACCATTAAGTCAGCCCAAGAAATTTTATCACCATACTTTTGCTTGATTGGCCATAACAAACGACGCGCCTTATCAAGGTTCGTATTATCTGGCCATGAGTTTAAAGGAGAGAAACGTTGCTGACCAGCTCTTGCACCCCCACGTCCATCACCTGAACGGTAGGTACCTGCACTGTGCCAAGCCATACGAATAAACAGTGGACCATAATTGCCAAAGTCAGCCGGCCACCAATCTTGTGATTTCGTCAACACCGCCGCGATGTCTTTTTTCAATGCGAAATAGTCAAGGCTCTTAAATGCTTTGATGTAGTTAAAGTCAGGTCCCATCGGGTTTGACTTTTCTGAATTTTGACGTAGCATGCCTACGTTCAATTGGCTAGGCCACCAATCCTTGTTGGTTGTTGCAGAAGGCTTCATTCCCGTATGTGGGTTGATGCCTGCGTGTGGGTTAGTTCCTGCTGCCTGCCGCGTGTGGATTCGCTGCGTGGGGATTTGCGCCCGCCGCCGCACCGTGTGGATTCGCGTAATCCTGCGCTTGGACTGCCGAAGCAGCAAAAAGCGCGCTGATGAAGAGTAGTTTTTTCATGATTCTTGATTTTAGTGGTGCCAAATTAGTGGCAAATTATTTATAGAGAAAACTGAAATTTTCTATATTTGACATAGACAAAATCTATATCAGTGAATATACAGCAATTAGAATACATACTGGCAGTTGACCAATTTAAAAGCTTCTCCAAAGCAGCTGATTATTGTCATGTTACACAGGCGACCTTGAGCGCCATGGTAAAAAAGCTCGAGGAGCAGCTGGATATCGTCATTTTCGACAGGAAGGCGAATCCCATCGCGACGACAGAAAATGGGCGAGAAATTTTGGTCCAGGCCTTGCAAGTGGTAGCGCACGCAAATGCGCTACTAGATTCGTCTAAATCCATCAATCGGAAAATAGAAGGCAAGCTAAAATTAGGGGTGATCCCCACGATCGCTAGTTCCTTGATGTCTATCATCTTAAAACCGCTGATGGAAAAATACCCGGCTTTGATTTTTGAGATTCATGAACAAACGACGTCCCAATTGATGAAAAGTCTTCTGGACGGGAAGCTGGATTTGGGGATTTTGAGTACCCCTATCGCGACCTCTGACCTAGAAACGGAACTACTCTACAAGGAGGAATTAGTCTTGTACGGACACTTTGGGAAAAGCGCTATTAAAAAAGCCGAGTTAAACGAGCAGCGCATGTTTTTATTACAAGATGGGCACTGCCTCCGGGATCAAATCATTCAGCTTTGTGAATTGAAGAAGAACAAATTTCTTCCTGGAAATTTGCGTTTTGAGTCGAATACCTTCGATACCTTGTTGAATTTAGTGGACGATTTCCAAGGGATGACTTTTTTGCCTAAACTCTATTCTGCCCAATTATCCGAAGCACGCCAAAAGCGTCTGATTCCCCTCGTAGAAGGCCGAATCGAACGCGAAATCAGTTTATGTTATTACCGGCCTTATGCCAAGTGGAATGTAATTAAGCGATTGAATGCGGATATTCAGGCGCTGGTAAAGGAAAAACTTATTTAAATTAATTCTAAATAAGCTTGCGTATGTAAAATTCGAGTACTAGTTTTGGGTATTATTTATAATTAGTCTAAATAAAAATGCCTAAAATAATACTGAATCTAGCAATCGTCCTAATTCCCTTCTTTCAACCTGTTTTCGCGCAAAATGAGC
>JBEBBJ010000171.1:0-2622 GCA_041158445.1 Bacteroidota bacterium | reverse complement strand
ATCAATCCCTTAAAAAAGACTGTCGCTATTGCGGATTATTTTTCTTGGGTCATTGAAACGGTAAAGGTAAAAAAATCAGACTGGGAAATTCAGCTTTTTGCAAAAGAATGGCCAGCTGATTTAAGTGATTTTGATCAAGTTTGGGTCATGGGCGGCGATGGTACTTTTAATTATTTTGTGAACAAATACCCTTCGCTAGAAAAACCCATTGCTCTGTTTAAAGGAGGCACAGGAAATGATTTTTATTGGAAGCTATTTGGGGAGCGATCTCGGCAGGCGCATCTGGATGCCGTCTTAGCGGGACATGTAGAGGACTTCGATGCCGGTGCCTGTAATGGGCAATTATTTTTAAATGGCGTAGGCATCGGAATCGAGGGAGAGGTCTTGAAATCGATGGAATCCATTCGCTACTTTAAAGGAGGTCTGGGCTATTATTTAGCCGCTATTCCTAATTTACTACAATTCAAATCGTATCATATTCAGGGCCAAAGAAAGGTCTTTCTCTGCATGGTATTCAATTCTTCCCGTGCGGGTGGAGGGTTTCATTTCTTCCCCCACGCGGAGATTCAGGATGGATTATTAGATGTGATGTTTTGCCGGCATATTCCGGTTTGGCAGCGATTATTTTACATGCCCATCATTCAGTCGGGCAAACATGTGAAGCTGCCTATTGTGGAATTTTCGAAGAAGAAAGACATCAAGATTAAAACGGATCGAATATTAAGTGCCCAAGTGGATGGCGAGGTTCAGACCGCTAATGAATTTGATTTCCAAGTTCTTCCTGCTAAATTTAAGTTTATTGTACCTTCCCTATGAAAAAAATAGTCTTACTCCTTATTTTAAGTCTTCCTGTTTTAGCCCAAGACGCGGACAAAAAGAAAGTCCTTGTTCGAATTCAACAGCAGGAGTCCCATTACAGCGCTATCGCACAAAAAATCTGGAATTACGCCGAAGTCGGTTACAAGGAAAAGCAATCCTCTGCTCTTCTGCAAGAAACATTAAAACAAGCGGGTTTTACCATCGAATCTGGCGTAGCCGGTATTCCTACCGCTTTCGTCGCTACGTATGGCCAAGGTAAACCGGTCATAGGAATTATGGCTGAATACGATGCCTTACCCGGATTATCGCAGGATTCTATTCCGACTAAGCGTTCATTAGGAGGCGCCTCTGGACACGCTTGTGGCCACCATTTATTTGGAACAGGTTCTTCTGCCGCAGCTATCGCGGTGAAAGAATGGTTGAAAGAAACCGGTGGAAAAGGGACGATTAAATTATATGGTTGCCCTGCCGAAGAAGGTGGTTCTGGTAAAGTATACATGGTCCGCGAAGGCTTATTTAATGATGCGGATGTGATGCTGCACTGGCATCCAAGTGATGCGAATTCGGTTTCAACGGGGTCCTCTTTAGCCAATAAAACAGGTAAATTCCGTTTTTACGGCCTTTCCTCGCACGCGGCTGCCTCTCCTGAAAGAGGTCGTTCAGCACTAGATGCAGTGGAAGCGATGGACTTTATGGCGAACATGATGCGCGAACACTTGCCGTCTTCTACGCGTATTCACTATGTCATCACGAATGGGGGTAAAGCCCCTAATATTGTTCCAGATTACGCTGAGGTCTATTATTATGTGCGTTCTCCACAACGCGATATCGTGATGGACGTTTGGAATCGCTTGGAGAAAGCAGCCGAAGGTGCAGCCTTAGGAACAGGAACACGATACGAATTAGAAGTTATCGGTGGAGTTTATGAAATTTTGCCAAACGAAAAGCTAGCCTCTGTCATGAGTTCAAATCTGCAAACTGTGGGTGGTTATAGCTTAAATCCAACCGAATTAGCCTTTGCGAAACAGATACAGCAAACGCCGGGCATGTTACAAACTGATTTAGCATCCACTGCTTCTGTGGTTCCGGGTCGTCCTGATCCGAGTGGCGGAGGCTCGACGGATGTAGGTGATGTGAGCTGGGTAGTTCCAACAATCGGTTTGGGTACAGCGACTTGGGTTCCAGGTACAACAGCACATAGCTGGCAAGCAGTTGCCGCGGGGGGAACGAGTATTGGTAAAAAAGGAATGATGGTAGCTGCCAAAACGATCGCAGGAACCGCTCTAGATCTATTTAAAAACCCCGCGCTAATCGAAGCTGCAAAAGTAGAGTGGAATAAGCGAAAAGGGGCTGAATTTAAGTACAAGGCTCTTTTAGGCGATCGCAAGCCGGCTTTGAATTATAGAGATTGAAAATAAAAAGGCTTCGGCCTTTTTTATTTAGTCTATTCATCGTAATATTGCAATGTAATAATTAAGCTATGGGAATTACTAAAACCGATCTGTTTACCGACGAGCAAAATGCGATTGCACAGATGGCCAAAGTACTAGGTCATCCAGCACGTGTCGCGATTTTGCAATTTTTAGTTAAATCCAATACCTGCATTAACGGCGATCTAGTTCAAGAATTAGGCTTAGCACAAGCTACCGTTTCTCAGCATTTAAGAGAGTTGAAAGAGGTCGGATTTATCCAAGGAACCATCGAAGGAGTTTCCGTTTGTTATTGCATAAATCCAGCGAAGTGGGCGGAATTTAGCCAGCTTTTTGGATCATTTTTTGAAAACTATTTTATCGCACAAAAATC
>JBEBBJ010000170.1:0-3205 GCA_041158445.1 Bacteroidota bacterium | reverse complement strand
CCTACCGAAGCCGTTCGAGTAATCGATGACTTCTATGCGAAATATTTACTCAAGCCTAACTTTTAGAAAAGAATTTTTTAATCTCTGCCAAAGACAAGGCGTTCAACGTCAACTCTTTCAAAAGGCCTCCTTTTCTTCCCACTTTCACGCCCCATTCCATATCCGAAATACCGGCAATGGCATGGGCATCCGGATTCACAGAAACAAATAGGCCTTTGTCCATCGCCTCGTAGATATGTCGCCAATCTAAATCCAAACGATACGGACTCGCATTCAATTCGATAGATACCCCGTTCGCCTTGCAGGCATCTAGAATCTTCGACATCTGTAAAGGAAATCCAGGTCTAGCTAACAATAATCTTCCAGTGGGATGCCCTAAAATAGAGGTGTAGGGATTTTCAATAGCTTTTATCACACGAGACATCGCTTTATCCAAGTCCATCACTAATCCTGCGTGGACGGAAGCCACCACATAATCAAAGGAAGCCAAAACAGATGAATCATAATCCAAACTTCCATCTGGTAAAATATCTGCCTCAATTCCCTTTAAAACCTGAAAATCAGCCCATTGTGAGTTCAATTGATCGATCTCGGCATGTTGCCTAAGCACATCCTCTTCTTTCAATCCTCCCGCATAGGCCGCGTATTTTGAGTGATCCGCAATCCCGAAATAAGACAATCCATGCGCTCTACATGCTTCAGCCATCTCCTCTAGCGTATTTTTCCCATCCGAATAGGTCGAATGGTTGTGTAAACATCCTTTCAAATCTGCATATTGAATCAATGCCTGATGGCCATGGTTTTTCGCCCATTCAAATTCTTGAAGGCCTTCTCGCATCTCTGGCTCAATATAAGGCAAGGATTGACTAGTATAGATTTCTTGTTCTGAATCGATTGATTTTCCATCAAATCGCTCCATAAAATGCACTTGACTTAAATGCTCCTGCGTGGCAGACAAGCCAAAATACTTGGAAATAAACTCCGATTGACTCGCAAAATGAATTTCCAACGGGATCAAATGACCTGCAATTCCACCTCTCCAAGTGAAAGGAGAAGACTCCTTCATATCCTCCTCTAAGCCATCCACCGATTGCAACAATCCAGAAGCACCGAACAAATCCTCCGTTTCAACCAAAAACACCAGGCTTGAAATAATTTCCGAATTACGTCTTAACTCGCCAGCTAATTCTACCCGCTTAAAATGTTGGGAGAGTTGTGTCTTGATTTCAGCAGCTAAATCGGCTGCCTTATTAATACGTAATTTGCTCGAATTCGATTTAATGAATTGAATATTGAGTTTGACACTTTCGACGATAGAACCTCCAAATCCCTTCAGATTCGCTAATCTCCCATCTTCACAAGCATCTAATAGGTTATCTATTTCGGTTATTTGCAACTCCTGCCAAATCGTTCTTACTTTTTTAGGACCTAAACCCTTGATCTTTAGTAGTTGTAAAAGTCCAGCAGGTGTTTGTTCGATAATTTGCTCTAAATCAGTGCAGGTGCCCGTGGCGGCCACTTCTTGTACTATTTTAACAACGACCTTCCCCACACCCGGAATCATCAGCAATTCTTGTTCACTCAAGGAATGAATCAAACCGGGATATTTATCTAATCCACGCGCAGCAAAAGCTAAATTTTTACTTTTGAATTCATTGCTGTTATGTAAATCCCAAAGCTTCACGAGAAGCTCGAGCACATCGACAATTTGATCATTTTCCATAGCAACAAATATACGCTAAAATAAAGTCGCGCCTTCCTTAGCGAGCAACCATTCTTTCCGCCAAAGCCCCCCACTATACCCAACCAGTTTACCTGATGCACCTATTACGCGATGACAGGGATTGAATAACAAGATGGGATTTTGGCCGTTTGCATTACCTACTGCCTGTGCCGCCTTCGGCATTTTTAGACGCTGTGCAATTTCCGCGTAAGTCACCGAGGAACCGGTAGGAATCTTGCGCAATTCACTCCAAACCTGTTGTTGAAAAGCAGTACCTACTGAAGGATCGGTCGGATAATCTTGCCAAAGACCCGATTCGAAATACACCTCTAACATCGATTTAATTGATTGAACCTCAGCAGTATGATGAATTTCATCAAAGAGGACTTCCTCCACAAAACGACAGGATCTCAATCCTTGATCTGAAAGCTCTAGATGGAGCAAACCGATAGGACTTGAAAAATAAAAGGAGGATATCGACATAGACTTCAATTTCAGACAAAAAATGGTAAATTTCCAATAATTAAAAGGGTATTTCAGGAAATTATTAAAAATTGTTCTGGTTTGGAAAATCAAAACAAAAATAAAATTCTAAATTAAATCTATATCAAGCATTTAACTACCTATACCATGAATTTTTCATTCAACAACTACGACACAGGCGGCTTTTTCGATGAAATGTTCGACGCGGACGGAAAGGTACGCCCCGGATATGACCACTTCAAAGAACGCGTAGAACAACTTTCCCAAGAAGAATTTCTACGCAGACAGCAATCCGCTGAAAGAGCCTTAATGGCCATGGGGATTACATTCAACGTCTATTCAGAAAACGAAGGCACAGAGCGCATCATGCCAGTAGAAGGCTTAATCCAACGCATTACGGCCCTTAATCTTTTCTTAAATGATATCTATTCCGACCAAAAAATCATCAAAGACGGTATCATTCCAGCAGAGGTTATTAATTCCTCCAAAGACTTTTTAAAACCCTGCATCGGTATTAAACCCGCAAAAAACATCTATATCCACATCACCGGAACCGACCTAATTCGAGGCGCAGATGGTGAATACATGATTCTGGAGGATAATTTGCGTTGCCCGTCCGGAGTCTCCTACATGATGGAAAACCGGGAACTTTTAAAGCAAACTTTCCCTGAAGTGGTGGCTAAAACCCGAATCAGACCAATCTCAGACTACCCAAATAAGTTATTAGAGATGTTGCGTTTCATCAGCGATCGCCCTGAACCAACGGTAGTAGTATTAACGCCAGGTATTTATAATTCTGCCTATTTTGAGCATTCCTATTTAGCCCAACAAATGGGAGTTGAACTAGTGGATGCCCGCGATTTAGTCGTTCATGAGGGCTATGTAAAAATGCGTACCACCAAAGGTTTCCAAATCGTAGACGTCATTTACCGCCGTATTGACGACACTTTCTTAGATCCTACCGTATTCAATCCTGATTCCATGATTGGAATTCCAGGC
>JBEBBJ010000169.1:0-2746 GCA_041158445.1 Bacteroidota bacterium | reverse complement strand
TAAAATGAAAACAATGATCAAATCGATCTGCCTAGTGGCGGGTATGCTAGTAGCTTCGGTTGCTTCAGCACAAACAACGGAAGAAATCTTAGCGAAACATGAAGCTGCCATGGGTGGTGATAAATGGGCTACTTTAAAAACGGCAGTCGTTAAAAATAAATTCAATGTGCAAGGAATGGACATTGAAAGTAAAACTTCTTTAGTTGTGGGACAATCATTCCGCACGGAGATCGAAGTAATGGGTAATAAAATCATTACAGTTATCGATGGAGATAAAGGTTGGATGAATCGCCCAGCAATGATGGGAGGAACAGGTTCTCCAGAAGATATGCCTTCAGATCAAGTAAAGATGGCTGCTTCACAGAAAAACTTAGGTTCGATTTTGACTAATGCCAAAAAAGAAGGCCATAAAATCGAATTAGTATCGAAAGAAAAGTTAGATGGAGCGGATGTATATCTATTAACTGTTACTAAGCCATCTGGCGAAGACAGTAAAGTTTACGTTTCTACTGCGACTAATTTTGTTGTTAAGACCCAAGCGAAAGTGAATGTGAATGGTCAAGAGGTAGATTCAGAAGTGAATTTCTCTAACTACAAGATGGTTAACGGTCTAGCTTTCCCACATACAGTGGAAACTCCAAGCCCAATGGGTGGTACTATGACAGTGGAAACGGTTTCAGTGGAAATTAATCCAACAATTGATCCTGTGATCTTTGCTAAACCGAGCAAATAAAACCAGGTTGATGTAATAAAAAAAGGGCTTCAGAAATGAAGCCCTTTTTTTATGGTAAAAATTGTTGAATGTGATTTCGAGCGCTTCGAATCGCTTTATCAATATCCTCTTCAGAACCTTCGTAGGCCTTATCTTCGACTTCAATGACAATGGGCCCTCTGTAACGAACATCATTTAAGGCAGAGATGAATTTTCCCCAATGAATATCACCTAACCCAGGTATTTTAGGCGAATGGTATTCTAATGGATTCGCTAAAATGCCCACGCGATTTAATTTCTCTGGATATACTTTCACATCCTTCAAGTGCACATGGTGGATCCGATCAGCATAATGATAGATAGGGTAGGTGTAGTCCATCATTTGGAACACCATATGAGATGGATCATAATTTAAGCCAAAATTCGCCGATGGTATAATCGTAAACAACTCATCCCAAATCTTTGGCGTGGTCATTAAATTCTTTCCGCCCGGCCATTCGTCATCCGTAAAAAACATAGGACAGTTCTCGATGCCTATTTTGATCTGTAGAGAATCAGCTAAAGCGATAATCTCCGGCCAAACCTCCGTAAATCGCCCCACATTATAGGCTACATTCTTTGTGTAATCGCGACCCACGAAGGTATTTACCCGTTCAATACCTAAAACAGCCGCCGCTTTAATAACCTTTTTGATATGCTCCCGGTAAAAGGCTGCTTGTGTTTCATCAGGATCCAATGGGTTCGGGTAATACCCTAGTGCTGAGATCTTTACAGGATGAGCGTCTAAAAGAGTTTTAAGCTCTTGCAATTCTGAAACTGATAATTGATCCACCGCGATATGCGAAACACCCGCATAGCGGCGCGCATCGCTTGAGGAAGATGGCCAGCACATAAGCTCTACGCAGGCAAAATTTTGTTGTTGTGCATAATCCAAAACCTCGAAAAGGCTTTTATTAGGCAATATGGCAGAGACAAAACCTAAGTCTAACATCTTATTTCATTTTGTTTAAACCGTAAAAAAGCGCTAAAGATCCCGATGCAATCCAAAGACCCACGGCCTCTCTCGCTAATTCTTGGTTATGTGTTTTCATGCTTAATCCGTCTGTTAAAAATCCTTCCCAGGCGGTCATTTCCATCCATAATTGTAATCCCGCAAAGAAGGAGAGGCAAAATAAGACAAGCAAAAGCTCTGGATTGGACTTTCCTCTCATCGCTTGAATAGACGTGTAAACTGCTGTGGCATAGACGGGTACCCAGAGTATTGGATCTGGGTCGTTCAATTGCCAATAGGTGAATAAGGTAAAGGCTAAGCCGAAAATTCCACCTAAGATAAATTGGGCGTTTCTGATCATCGATTGCATAGGTTTTTAACTGCCTCGGAAGCGCCAGGGTAGTTTAGTTTTTGGGCCTGCTGGAAAGCCAGGCAGGCTTTATCATTTTGATTCGATTTGATATAGGATAAGCCTAAAGCATAATAGGCCTTGCCAAAATTCGGATTGATCTCAGCCGCCTTGGCAAAATCAGCTATTGCTGCCGGATAATTTTCCTCTTGGTATAAAATATTTCCGCGGTTGTAATAGGCATTTATTTCTTTTGGTGACCGTTTAATGGCCTCGCTGAAATCAATTTTTGCTTCTGAGGGCTTAGCTAGGGCAGCTTGAATGATGCCTCTTTGGAGATATCCCGCGGCTGAATCAGGTTGTGCTGCAATTGCTCGATTCGTGGGTGCAAGTGATTTATCCCAAACCCCTTGTTCCATCAATACAGCCCCTAAATTCAATTGTGCCGTATACAAGGACGGTTTTAATTCAATCGCTTTTCGATAAGCGGCTTCCGCCTCCGGATAGTTTTTTTCTTGAAATAAAATGACGCCTCTTAAATTATAGGCCTCAGCTAAACCAGGGTTTTTCTCTAGGGCTTTTTCCAACGCTTCTTTCGCTGAAACACTTTCTCCTTTGCCAAAGCGCGTCTTCGCTTCCTCTAACCAGGCCTCACCTGAAGTGGAACATGCCCACATAAATACTAGGCTCAAAA
>JBEBBJ010000168.1:0-2752 GCA_041158445.1 Bacteroidota bacterium | reverse complement strand
GAAGTTGCAATCGTAATAAAATCAGCCGCCACCAGCGAAGCGCCACCGATTAAACCACCGTCTACGTCTGGACAAGCGAATAATTCTTTCGCGTTTTTCGCGTTGCAGCTTCCGCCGTATAGGATAGAGATGCTGTCGGCTACGCTTTGGCCATAATGTTTTGCAATATGTGCACGTAAAAATGCATGCATTTCTTGAGCTTGATCTGAAGAAGCCGTTAAGCCTGTTCCGATCGCCCAAATAGGTTCGTAAGCGATCACCACTTTAGCGAAATCTGCTGCTGAAAGGTGGAATAAGCTTTCGGTTAATTGTTGTGCCACGTGGCCTAAGAAATCTGCGCCTTCGCGAGTTTCTAAGCTTTCGCCGCAGCAAAATAAAGGAGTTAAGCCGTTAGCTAAAGCAGCGTCTGTTTTAGCGGCTAATTGTTCGTTCGTTTCAGCGAAGTATTGACGACGCTCTGAGTGTCCTAAGATCACATATTGTACGCCAGCAGAGGCTAACATAGCAGCGGAAATCTCGCCTGTGTAAGCGCCTGAAGCTTTTTCGTGGCAGTTTTGGGCTGCGACAGCTAAGTTTGGAATGCCTTCAATTACTTGATTAACACCCGTTAAATACAAAGCAGGTGTCGACATAATCACCTGAACATCAGCGGAAACGCTAGACTTCACTAATTCTGCTACTTCCGTAGCCAAAACGAATGCCTCTTGCGCCGTTTTGTTCATTTTCCAGTTACCTGCAACAATTTTTTTTCTCATACGTTCATCATTTAAGCCTTAAAATTACGAATGCTTTCGGTGGAATGAAAATTAGCACGAAAAATTAGCCCGGATATTTCTGAACATTCCCACAATTAGCGTATTTTCACACCTTATATGAACGTTAACCTTGCTATGAAAAAAATCAGCACCGGCCTCCTTCTTTTACTTTTCCCTCTTATCTCTTTTTCACAGGATTTATTTCCGCATTCCCAGCAAAAATGGGTGGATTCGGTATTCAATTCGCTAAGTGTGGATGAGAAGATTGGTCAGCTTTTGATGCCTCGGGGAAATGTGGCGGATACCTACGATACGACTCGTTTGTATTCGATCGTGAAGGACTACCACGTGGGAGGTTTTGTTCTTTTTAAAGGACACCCGGTAAAGCAGGCAGTGTTAGTAAATGAATTGCAGCGTCGGACAAGAGTGCCCCTGTTTATTGGGATGGATTTAGAGTGGGGTTTGGCGATGCGTTTGGATTCGACGTTCCGTTTTCCTTACCAAATGACTTTAGGCGCGATGCAAGGAAATACGGCCTTGATCGAGAAGATGGGCCTACAAATAGGGGAGCAATGTCGCAGAATGGGCGTGCATATTAATTATGCGCCGGTGGCGGATGTGAATAATAATCCGGCGAATCCGGTGATTAACTTTAGATCTTTTGGGGAGAATCGGGAGGATGTGACGGCGAAGGCTTTGGCCTATATGAAAGGGCTTCAGAAGGCTGGAATCATTACTTCTGCGAAACATTTTCCAGGTCATGGGGACACCGGTGTGGATTCTCACTTTGATATTCCGGTCTTGAATCACTCGCGTTCACGCTTAGATAGTTTGGAATTATATCCTTATAAAGAACTAATAGCCAATGGTTTACAAGGTGTAATGGTGGCGCATTTGAATTTACCAGCTTTGGATACCACGGCTTCCTTGGCTTCGACGCTTTCAAAACCGATTGTTACGGGATTATTGCGCGATGAGCTGAAGTTTAAGGGCCTCGTTTTCACGGATGCGATGGATATGAAGGGGGCGACAAAAATGTTCCCGGAGGGCACGGCGAATGTGAAGGCGATTCTGGCTGGGAATGATATTTTAGAAACATTTGTGGATGTTCCAGCGGCTTTTGAGGCGATTAAGAAGGCATTAACGAATGGCGAAATTTCGCAGGAAGACATTGATCAGCGGGTGAAGCGTATTTTGAATGCCAAAGCTTGGGCGGGACTTGCCCACTATTCTCCTATTGTCGTGGAGAACTTGATTAAGGATTTGAACCCGATTAAATCAGAGGTCTTGAACCGGGAATTTGCCGAGAAAACGATCACGTTGATTAAGAATCCAGGCGAACTAGTTCCTATTAAGGCACTAGACAAAACACGCATCGCAACTCTTGCGATCGGGAAACCTTCTTATGGCTCTACCTTCCCTACGGAGTTCCAAAAAATGGCCAACAACTACGTCGAAATGCCTCATTTCTATCTAGACGAAACGAGTGCAGATTCGACAATTGCGCGCATTGAAAATACTTTAAAAACCTACGATGTGGTCTTGATGGGCATTCACAGCATTTCCATCCGTCCAGCGAACAATTACAGCTTGAAGCCGGCGATTAAGACGTTAGTGAATCGCTTTACAACGCCAAAAACGGTGGCGATTCATTTCGCGAACGTGAATACGCTAACGCAATTTGATAGCTTGAAGAACGCGGGAGCCTTAATGACCGCCTACCAAGATGGGATTTCTCAGCAAGAAGCGGCGGCGGAGATTGTCTTTGGGGCGATTCCGGCGACGGGTAAATTGCCGGTGAGTTTGAACTCAACTTATAAGCAGGGGATGGGTTTGACGACTACGTCTTTAGCGCGTTTGCAATACAATTTATTGCCAGAGGCGGTGGGGATTTCGTCTGACTATTTGAATGCAAAAGTGGATTCGATGGCGAAATTAGCGATCGCGGTGAAGGGTGCTCCGGGTGTGGTGGTGTTGATTGCCAAAGAAGGGAAGGT
>JBEBBJ010000167.1:0-2819 GCA_041158445.1 Bacteroidota bacterium | reverse complement strand
GTAAAGGCCAAAAGGCAGAACAATACACTGATACTATTTGATTTACGCCCCATTCGTGTTTTCTTTGCGGTTCAGAATTGAAAATCAAATCTAATGAATTTCCCTCTTTTTGTCGCTAGGCGTATTCGGAAAACTCAGGACACCTCCTTCTCGAAGACGGTGACTTATGTGGGTATCGGTACGGTGGCGGTAGGAACGGCGATTATCTTGGTAGCTTTTGCGATTCTTTTTGGGTTTAAAACCACCATACAAGATAAATTAACCAGCTTTTCCGGGGATGCGCGTATCTCCCAAATCTCAGGGAATCGCTCATTAGCGGAAAGCCCCCTGACTCGCAATCGGGAATGGGAAGCCGCGACTGCAAAACGCCCAGAGATTGATCATATTCAAGCCCATGTGCAGCGTCCCGGAATTATTGTGGGTAAAGAGGGTTTAGCAGGTATTGTGGTAAAAGGAATTGGAAAAGACCTTCCTGCGAAACAGCTGGAGAAAAACATGATTCAAGGATCTGGCGCACTAAAAAGCCCTCAGGAAATCATCCTAAGTGAAGTATTAGCCAAACAACTGAAAGTTAAATTAAACGGCTCCTTGATTTTATACTTCCTAAGCGCTCCAGAGAGACCACGTAAAGTGAAAATCGCCGGCATTTACGAAACGGGGCTAGAGGAATTAGATAAAATATTCGTCTTAGCTGATCGTGACTGGGTACAAAAAATGAACGGCTGGACGGCTGATTCGCTAGGTACCTATGAGGTATTCTTCAAAAACAAAGAGCAGCTAGAAACAAAAACAGACGCCCTAGGTAAAACCATGCCTCCTGAATGGCGCATTCAGCCTGTGACCGAAATCTACCCGGCACTATTCGATTGGATGACCATGCTCGACAGAAACATTGTCATCTTCATTAGCCTCCTTTTCGTAGTGGCTTGCTTTAATCTAATCGCAACGCTGTGGGTATTAATTATGGAACGCGTTCCCATGGTAGGTTTATTAAAGTCGATGGGGGCCTCCGCGTCCCAGATTAGACGTATTTTCTGGTGGAATGGCTTATTCATTTTAGTTAGAGGCTTATTGATTGGGAATGGCATCGCCTTCTTGTTCTGTTACCTGCAATCGACCTATCACTTGATTCCGCTCGATCCAGAAAGTTATTACATGACTAGTGTCCCTATTGAATGGGATGCTGCAACCTGGGGTATCGTTAATGCGCTAAGCATTCTGTTAGTCAGTTTCATGATGAGTATCCCTACCCTATTAATCACCAAAATAGAGCCTAACGAGGCGCTGAACTTCAAGAATTAATGCTCAAAAAACTCCTGCTTCTGTTGTGCTTTATGTATCATGTAAATGCACAGGACAGCCTCCACTATTCCATTGACTTGAATCGACTTCAGCACGATCGATTAACGGTAAACGTCAAATTACCCGCTGGAGTGAAGGAGTTTTGTTTCCCAAAAATGGTACCTGGCACCTATGCGATCTATAATTTTGGTCGATTTGTGAGCAACCTACAGGCCTTCGATGCCACAGGAAAAGCATTATCTGTGGTCAGAAAGGATACGAATACGTTCTTTCTTCCAAATGCCTACACACTCAGCTATGAGGTAGATGACTCTTGGGATAGTCCAGAGATCAAAGGTCCTTATATTTTTGAGCCAGCGGGAACGAATTTCCAACAAGACACGCTATTTGCTTTAAACACACATGCCTTGCTTGGCTATGTAAAGGGCAAGGAACAAATTCCGGTTTCTTTGCAATTAAAAACGCCGAAAGGCCTCGTTGCCTCCACCTCATTAAGCGCTCAGAAAAATACCTACACTGCCTCCTCTTTCCAGCAACTAACCGATGCCCCCATCTTGGTGGCTCCAGCGGATACGGTGCACCTGCATCTAGCAAATGCTGACATCTTAATCTCGGTGTATTCTCCTAACCAAAAAATTAAAGCTTCGGAGGTTGCAAAGGAGTTAAAACCCTTATTAAAGGCGCAGTTGCATTATCTAGGCGGCCGTTTCCCGGTAAATAATTATGCCTTCCTGATCGTTATGTCCGCTCATCTGAAGAATGGATCTTATGGGGCATTAGAGCACGCGCAGTCCTCTTTTTACTATTTACCAGAAGATTCCATCGGGGTGATGGGTCCCGTGATTAGGGATGTGAGTGCTCACGAGTTTTTCCACATTCAAACGCCATTAAACTTGCATTCTGAGGAGATCGGTTCGTTTGATTTCCAAAACCCGAGCATGTCTAAGCACCTTTGGTTATACGAGGGATTAACGGAATATGCCGCACAGCACATGCAGCTTCAGGGCGGCCTGATTACTTTACCAGCATTTCTCGAGCGGATGACGGAGAAGTACCGCACGATGAATTTTAGTTACGATAACTCGATTCCTTTTACGAAAATGAGTAAGGGTGTCTTGGGAAAATACAAGGAGGAATATGGGAATGTCTACCAAAAAGGTGCCTTAATTGGCCTTTGTTTAGATATTTTCCTTCGTAACGAAACGAATGGACGCTATGGTACGCAACAATTGATCCGCGATTTATCGGCGCGTTTTGGCCCCAATAAATCCTTTCAAGATGAAGATTTATTTAAGCTGATAGCTGAGACCACTAAAATCAAAGGAGTCGAGTCTTTCTTTGCTAAGTATGTTAGCGGAAACAAAGATTTACCGCTGAATGAATTGCTAGAAAAAATCGGATGTGAACTAAGCAGCCCTGCTGGCAAAAAGGACAAGGTTGCGCTTTTAGAGGCCATCAAACAGGACATGAAAGAAATAAAAAATCCAAGCCCCTCCCAATTAAACTTGAGAAAGGCT
>JBEBBJ010000166.1:0-2873 GCA_041158445.1 Bacteroidota bacterium | reverse complement strand
AGATTCGTGTGTGAAGCGTACAGCGCAATATTATTTTGAATGGCCTTGATGACCGTTCTTTCGACATACGAGGCGCCAGTGAATCGTTTTAATCCAGAGAAAACGATGGGATGGTGCGAAATAATCAAGTTGCAGCCCTTTTTGATGGCCTCTTCCACAACCTCTTCCGTGCAATCAAGACTTATTAATACTCCTTTTGCGGTCGCATTTGCGTCCCCCACCAGTAAACCCGCGTTATCATAGGATTCTTGCCAGGCTAAGGGTGCCCAAGCTTCCATTTGCTGACAAATTTCTCTTATTTGCATGCTATACGTTCATTTTGACTGCAATTTAGGAAATCTAATGGTATATTTATCCTTTCAAATTTTTCAATCCTTATGCGAATTAGACCAGCTGCCCTCATCATCGAAAATAATCACGTGCTTTTCTTGCGCTACGATTATCCGGGAGGTAGCAAGTTCGCTTTACCAGGCGGAAATGTGGATGCTGGTGAAACCTTTCCGGTAACCATTGCCCGTGAATGTGAGGAAGAATTAGGGATTGAAGTGGAGGTGCATGATTTATTGTTTACAGGTCAGGTGCACGCAACGGACGATTTTTCAGCCTGTGTGCACGTGGTTTTCGAAGGGGATATCGTAGGAGGAATTCCACAATTGCATCCAGGTGAAACGACAGCGGACGATTTAGTGTGGGTGCCTGTTGATAAAATTTCGGAATTACATATCTACCCTGCCATGAATGACGCGATTCTTGATTTCGTGCATACCGGGAAGAAAGGGCAATACGTGGGGACGCTTAAGCAGATTTGGCTTTAATTTGATTTCCCACGAGCAAGCCGATTAATCCGGCTACTAGTCCATACCAAACTGCTGGAATTTCGGATGGACTAATGAAATGAAAGTATCCCCAGAAAACTAATCCCAAAACCATACTTAAGTGACTTCCCCAAGGAGTCGTTTTCTTCCACCACAGTCCAGCATTTAGCGGAATGAAGAGGGAAACGAGGCTGAAAGCGGATGCTTCGCCTACGAGTTCGAAGATGTTTTGGCGTTCAATAGCCATAATAATACAGGCCAAAGTCACTAAAACCACCGATATCCGTATAAATAACAAAACGATTTTATCCGAGGGCCGGCGCATCAAAGGTTTCAAAATATTTTCCCCTAAAACAGAGGCTGGTGCTAGAATCGCGCCAGAAGTCGTGCTTAATAGAGCAGAAAGAAGGGCTCCTAAAAACAAGACCTGCATCGCACGCGGCGTGAATTTCATTACTAAGGTAGGGATGAGTAAATCGTCTTCGGTCATTAGCGAAGGGTATAAACGAACGGCGATGAAGGCAATTAAAAGAGGTAATAGTGCTACCGTCAAGTACATGGCACCTGCGGCAATACTCGCTTTCGCGGCAATTTTTTCGCTCTTTGCTGACATAACCCGTTGGAATATATCTTGCTGCGGAATCGATCCGAAACCGATGGTTATCCAAGCAGCACCATAAACGAGCCAATCTTTCCAGGTATTTTCTTTAGGTGTGGCTCGAAAGAAATCGGCTGGTTGAGAAGAGAGGAGTTGATTGAAATCCGGGACTTTGGCCCATAATAAATAGGCTAAAAATAGCAGCCCGGCAATTAAGATGATGTTATGAAAAAAGTCCGTCACCGAGATCGACCACATGCCTCCTAAAAGCGTGTAGGCCATCACTAAAAGCGCGCCAATGATGATTCCCATCTCCACAGAAATAGGTAATAAAAGGTGCATGGTAAGCCCTAAAGCCACTAATTGTGCCGAAATCCAACCGAAATAGGAGGGAATCATGATGATTGCCGAAAGCTTTTCGGAAAAGGCGCCAAACCGCAGTCGAAAATAATCACTAAAGGTCAAAACGGGTAAGGGATATAGTTTTCGGGCATAAATAGCGCCTACGAGAAATAAACCTAGTGCAGCGCCGAATGGCTCCTCAATAATCGCCAAAACACCGCCATGTACAAATTCTTTAGGCGCACCGAGTATAGTCTCCGATCCAAACCAGGTGGCAAAAGTCACCATGGTCGCTAAAGCAAAAGGCAAAGAGCGCCCCGCTAACACGAAATCCTGCGTAGAATGCACCTTTTTGCTAGCCCACCAGCCCACGCCCAGGTTTAAAGCAAGATAGAAAATGACGAAAGCGACCAGCATTCTTTTAGGTAAAATGAGCCCAAAAATACGAAAACCTTTTACCTTTATCATATGAAAAATCTAGCCTTTTTATTTCTGCTAGCTTTAGCCAGTTGCCAAAGCTCCCACTTGCAAATCGCTTTCAACGAATCTAGTCTCGCTCAGCGGGCAAGCGGCGTGATGATTAAAGATCTTTCGACGGGCAAAGTCCTCTTCGAAAAAAATGCCGATCAGTATTTCATGCCGGCTTCGAACATGAAGCTCTTGACATTCTTGCAAGCAAATCGAATACTAGGCAACCAAATCCCTTCTTTCAAATACCGCGAAACAAAAGACACCCTCTTTTTCTGGGGAACCGGGGATATCTCCAATCTACATCCCGGTACTAATAACACGGCGCTACGCGATTTTTTAGCCGCTTCATCGAAAGTGCTTGTCTATGGTGCGCCTTTGAAACCGCTGCCTATCATGGGATCTGGCTGGGCCTGGGATGACTATAATGACCATTATTCGGCGGATATTTCGGACATGCCTTTGTATGGTAATTTAGTGAGCTTCTCCGCTGCTCAGCGTCGTTGGAACATTATGCCAGATGCCTTCGCATCGGTGGCGAAAACGGGTCCCACACTTGAAGTCAGAAGAAACCGCTTGAAAAATGAATTCACTTTGCCTGAATTAAAGACGGAAAAATACGGTGAGCAACAGGTTCCTTTCATGACTTC
>JBEBBJ010000165.1:0-2876 GCA_041158445.1 Bacteroidota bacterium | reverse complement strand
TGTTTTTAGTCTACACGGATAATTATTTTCCGGAGATCATGCAAATTCGTAACCGCGCTTTGGTGTTGAAATTGAATTATTGGCTTAATTTGTAATCAAAATAAAAAAACATCTCTATGAAAAAGTATTTATTGCTATTAATTAGCTTCATCTCATTCAGCGTATTAGCGCAAAAACCAGCTCCTTCACCAGCTGCTGTTGCCTCTCAAAAAGTAGGTAACACGGAAGTAATGATCAAGTATGCGCAACCTTCAGTGAAAGGTCGTTTGGTATTTGGTACAAAAGAAGCGAAAGCTTTAGTTCCTTACGGAGAAGTATGGAGAACAGGTGCAAACGAAGCGACGACGATCGAAATTTCAAATGACATCACAGTTCAAGGCAAGACTTTAGCGAAGGGCGTTTATTCTTTATTCACTATTCCAGGTGAAACAGAATGGACGATTATCTTTAACAAAGACGCTAAAATGTGGGGTGCTTATACCTACAAAGAGGCGAATGATGTATTACGTGTGAAGGCACGCGTTAGCGAGCACGCACACACAGAGCAATTCACAATTGGAATCACGGCAGCAGGCCAAGTGACTTTAGATTGGGATAAAGCATCCGTATCTTTTTACTTGAAATAAAATCAAGTACTTGATAAAAAAGCGACTCAGTGATGGGTCGCTTTTTTTATTGCCAAAATTCGTTTGAATTCCACATTCCTTTGGCTATTTTTACTCGCAATTGACGATAAATAAAGAATATATGAAAAAGGTATTGATAGCGGAAGATAGCTCAGTAATCCAAAATCTAGCGAAGAAGATTTTAGAATTTCAAAATTTTGAGATCCATGCCGTAAAAAACGGACAACAAGTTTTAGACGAATTAGCGAAGGCTGAGTTCGATATTATCTTGTTAGATATCAATATGCCTGTCATGGATGGTATGGATTGCGCTCGTGCGGTTCGTGCGTTAGCGGATGCTAAAAAGGCGGCAATTCCGATGATTGCGATCACAGGAAATGCACGTAACTATTCAATGGACGATTTCAAGGCGGCTGGATTCAATGATTTCTTAGCTAAGCCTTTGAACTTTGATTCCTTAGTTTCTCAGGTGAAAGCCTTAACAGAATAATCCCATGTCCCCTACCAAGGTAACGTTTTTAGGAACGGGAACTTCGCAGGGGATTCCGATGATTGCTTGTGGATGTGCGGTATGTAAATCCACAGACGAGCGAGATAAGCGGCTCCGGGTTTCGATGCACGTCGAAATAGGAGGGAAGAGTTTCATTATTGATACAGGTCCAGATTTTCGCCAGCAAGTGTTACGTGCTGGAATCACTCGTTTGGATGCTGTTTTATATACCCACGAACACAAAGACCATACGGCAGGTATGGATGATGTGAGAGGGTTTAATTTCCACCAGCAGTCTTCTATCCCGCTATACGCGAGGGCACAAGTCATTGAGCAGTTGAAACGGGAGTTTTCGTATGCTTTTGGCGATAATAAATACCCCGGAGTTCCTGAAATTGATGTGTATGAGATCGATGGCCAGCCCTTTACCGTGCAAGGAATCGACATTCAGCCCATTTTCGTAAAACACTATTACCTCGATGTGTTGGGATTCCGTTTTGGCAAGTTTGCCTATGTTACGGATGCGAATTTCATAGCCCCAGAGGAACAAGATAAACTTCGAGATTTAGATGTGTTGGTGATTAATGCTTTGCGTAAAACAACCCACGTTTCTCATTTTACACTGGCCGAAGCACTCGAATTAATTGCAGATTTAAAGCCTAAAAAGGCCTACATTACCCACATTAGCCATCAAATGGGCTTGCATGCGGATGTAATCACCGAATTGCCCCCGAACGTTTCATTAGCCTACGATGGGCTTACCTTAGACTTTTAATATGTCCTGTAAAGCTGTTTTATTCGATATGGATGGCGTGATAGTAGATAATCTACCGTATCACGTGGAGGCTTGGTTGCTGTTTTGCGAACGAAATTCCATCCCCCTAACGAAAGAAGTATTTTACAATGAACTGAATGGGATGAATTCGAAGGACACCTTCGAGTGGTTTTATAAAAAAGAGATGACGCGTGCTGAGGTAGAGGTGTTAGAAGAGGAGAAGGAATTGTTGTACCGGGAATTTTATGCGGCGCACAGAAAACCAGCGGAAGGGCTTTTGGAATTTTTACAAGAATTGCGATCAAGAGGGATAAAAACGGCCTTAGCTACTTCAGCAGGGCCTGGAAATATTGATTTTATAGTGGATGGCTTAGGCATTCGGGATCAATTTGATGCCATCATTGGTGGCGCTGAGGTGACGAAAGGAAAGCCTGATCCAGAAATTTATATAAAAGCAGCAGCCCTGGTGGGTGTTGCGCCTAGCGATTGTTGGGTGATCGAAGATTCCCTACAAGGAATTGCTTCAGGTCTCGCAGCTGGTGCGCGTGTGGTGGGGATAACTACGTCTCACACCGCAGAAGAATTAGCGCATACCCAGGTGATTGCCCCTAATTTTATTGACTTATTTGCTAAAATAGCTGACCTATGAAAAAATTACTACTGTTGCTTTTGATGATTTGTTCGGCAACCTATGCTCAGAAAGGTCGCTATAAAATGGAGATGGTGCCGGGTAAAATGATCGAGGAATACACGCCAGAATACCTAGGAATGAAACGGGATTTACCAGCTGGATATACCGAATCGATGCGGGCAATTTTAGCAGAAGCAGCCGCCATCAAAGTACAATCTAGTACCCAAACCAAAGCATCCGCAAACATCGTAGTGACCTACGAAACAGTTCCTCCGGCTGATGTAAAAGCAGTTTTTGAGAAGGCTGCAGCCACTTGGTCTACCGTTTTTTCGTCCGATGTTCCCATTAATGTGA
>JBEBBJ010000164.1:0-2910 GCA_041158445.1 Bacteroidota bacterium | reverse complement strand
TGGGCCAAAGGAGAGCTTAAACCTCTTCTTTATTTAACATCTCCCGAGGAGAAATCGAATCGTTTACGTAAGAAAATCACTTTATCTAAATAAGTCTATGAGCAAATTAATTTATAGTTTGATATTGATCGTGATAGGTGCCCTAGTGGGTATTTATTTGCCCTGGTACGCGATGGGAGTGGCCTTTGGGTTGATCGCCTTTGTATTGAATATGCCTGTAAAGTCGAGTTTTTTAACGGGCTTCTTGGCGGGCTTTATTTTATGGGTCGTGGCAGCCTTGTGGCTTGATTTACAACACCCGAGTACGTTACCTGGCCGAATGGCTCAAGTATTTCCATTGAAGGGGAATGTGTTCGCTTTATTTGCCGTGACTGGTGTGCTAGGAGGCTTATTTAGTGGCATTTGGACCTGGGCTGGAGCTAGATTAAGACAGAAATAATAATTTTTTAGGACAAACGATACAGACCTTGTATATTTGCCGTCAATCCAATTAATAAAAATAAACACGTGAAAAATTTACCTTACGCTTGGTTGGGCGTTTTAACCATCGCAATCGCCTTTTTATTTTACCAAAATTCAGATAGCGCGTCAGCAGGCTTAGGTGCTTCGACAGCAGATGGAAGACGTATTGTTTTCGTAAACTCTGATTCGTTATTAACGAACTACCAGTTTTACAAAGACGCTCAAAAGGAATTTGAAAATAAAGGATACCGTTTACAAGTTGATTTGGGCCAAAAAGAGCAATCTCTTCAAGCTGAATTACAAGCAATTCAACAACGTGCTTCAGCGATGACACAAGCAGAGTTACAAGCGGCAGACATGACTTTGAAGAAAAAAGGAGCTGAATTGCAACAATATTCTCAACAAAAGCAAGCGGAGTTAGGTCAAGAGCAAGCAAAAAAGAACGAAGAGTTATACAATAACATTCGTGATTATATCTCAAAGACAAACAAAGCAAATAAGTATGAGTTTGTGTTAGGTTATTCTAAAGTAGGTGGCGGAATTTTATTCGCTGATGCTTCTGTAGATGTAACAAACAAAATCATCGAAGGATTGAACAAAGAGTACGCTGCAACAAAAGGTGACAAAAAAGAAGATAAGTAATAGCAAATAGCTGAATTTAGCCACGCAGTGTTTCAGCTGTGTGGCTTTTTTTATTCCCAATGGCAAAAGAAAAAATCCAAAAGACTGTTGAAATTAAGAACCGCAGGGCATCCTTTGAATATGCATTCATAGATACCTTCACGGCGGGCTTGGTTTTAATGGGAACGGAGATAAAATCAATCCGCCAGGGAAAAGCGAATCTCACCGATGCCTATTGTGTTTTCTTTCAAGATGAACTCTTTGTTCGCAATATGCACATCTCCGCTTACGAGGAGGGTACCCATTACAACCACGAACCTTTGCGAGATCGTAAATTATTATTGTCAAAACGTGAGCTGGGTAAATTACAAAAGGAATTGAAGAACGTGGGTTTGACCATCATCCCTACGCGCCTATTTATCTCTGATAAGGGTTACGCGAAATTGAACATTGCCCTCTCGAAAGGAAAGAAGACCTTCGATAAACGAGATGATATCAAAGAGAAAGATGTGAAGCGGGATATGGACAGATCGATGTCCTAGTTTTTCGTTCTGATTTTCTTTACGATGGTCACCGCCGCCATGATGACGATGGCAAAAATCACAAATCCTCCTAATCCATACATCCAATCTAGTGTATTTTTAGCCACCACAAGAAATACAACAGCGACTAGCAGAATCGTAGCGATTTCATTAAATAGTCGTAGCTGTGTACCTGAAAGGAGAAAATTCCCTTTTCTGAATTGAAGAATCAGATGTCTACATACGAAGTGATAAATCGTGATGGCCACCACAAAGGCTAATTTCAAATGCAACCACCCTTGGCTTGAGAAACTAGATAGCCAGGCCACATAAATCAGTGATAAGCCAGTGATCCAAGTCAAAAACATCGCTGGAATCATAATGGCATTGAAAAGTAGCTTTTGCATCTTCTCGAATTGCTTCGCCAAAATACTTTTCTCCGGTTCGGCCTTATCCTGCGCCTCTACGTGGTAAACCAATAAACGCGGAAGATAAAAAAGTCCAGCAAACCAACTGACCACAAATATGATATGAAGGGATTTTAAGACCGTATAGCTCATCTTAGGCTTGGTAACGTTTGAACAAACTATTCACTTTCATCTGAATCACTCCGAAGATGGCCTCTTTGAAAATATTCGCTGACATCTTGCTCGTTCCCTTCGTGCGATCTGTAAAGATGATAGGCACCTCCACCAGTTTAAAGCCATATTTCCAGGTGGTGAATTTCATTTCAACTTGGAAGGCGTAGCCGATAAACTTGATTTGGTCTAAAGGTAAGGTTTCGAGTGTATTTCTGCGGTAGCAAACAAAACCTGCTGTCGCATCCTGCACTTTCATACCCGTAATGAAGCGAACATAAAATCCGGCAAAATAGGACATTAAAACACGGCTCATCGGCCAGTTGACCACATTCACCCCGTTGATATAGCGAGAACCGATGGACATGTCTCCGTTTCCGGCTTCTGCTTCCTCTAGGTTTTCAGCTTTCAATTCAGCGGGTGTTGAACACGCTTTGAAAAGACGAATTAAATCATCCGGATTATGGGAAAAATCCGCATCCATCTCAAAGATGAAATCGTATCCTTTCGCTAGGGCAATTTTAAATCCTTCAATGTAGGCAGTGCCTAAACCTAATTTACCTTTTCTCTCCAATAAGTGAATACGTCCTTCATTTGCTTGTTGGAGGCGTTTCACTTCCTGGGCAGTGCCATCAGGAGAACCATCATCCACGATTAAGACATCGAAAATGGGATCCAAGCTCAACACCTTTAAAAGGATGGCTTCGATATTTTCAATCTCATTGAAA
>JBEBBJ010000163.1:0-3298 GCA_041158445.1 Bacteroidota bacterium | reverse complement strand
CAAGGTCTCTTTGTATACTAGCACTTTCGAGTGACCACTTTCTAAAAATACCTCCTTTAGCTTTTCGATACCATCTTCCAGGTCGATAGCCGTGATTTCCGTTCTCGGGATCATACAATCACGCACCTTTACCTGCTTAAACTCAAGGGCATTATGGAAAATTTTATGATCTACTTCGGCTTCTTGTTCGGTAGAGATTTTGCGGTTGAGGTTTTGGAGGTAATGATTTAAATCCGTTAAACCGAAGGCCGGTTTTTCCTCCGAATACGCTAAACGCAAGACCTTCGTAATAAACCATTTCGATAAACCTACTGTTACCCAAACCAAGGGGAACATCAGGGTGCAGATCACCCAAATAGGGATAGCTAAGAACTCTAAAATGGCATCTGGATTGATCAAAAACACACTTTTAGGCGTGAATTCAGATGTCATCAAGATCAAGATAGTCGCGACAATCGAAGCCACTAAACGAGCTAAAATCTCGTTAATGGATAAATAATGCAGTACCACATGGTGCAAAAACTCCTCCATAAAAATACCATAGGCCACCAGGGAGAGGGTATTTCCGATCAACATGGTACCGATAAAACGGGAGGGGTGCTGGTTGAAATTGGCGATAATTTTTGCACTCAGGATATCCTGTTTTGCCTTCAGTTCGAAGTATAATTTATTCGAAGAAACGAAGGCCATCTCTACCCCAGAAAAGAAGGCGGAGAAAATCATCGAAGCGACGATCCCGATGATTTGGGCATTATCTAAACTGATATTACTGGCTGTCATCTTTTTCTTTCTTGATGCGTTCGTTCTTCGCGTATTGGTAGTAGAACAGGCAGCCTACGCCGTACATGAGCCAACCGTAATGGTAAAAAATTTCTCCCCAAAACTGCCCTTTTACCTCAGCAGGTGTTGGACTATTCAAGTCGATGATCCAAATCAGAACGAAACCGATAGCCGCTGCTAAACTTAAAATCTCTTTCTTTCCCATATTAGGCGGCTAATTTAGGTTTTAAGCGACGATAGGTAGCGATAAATAAACCGATGAACACGAGGATAGATCCGATCCAAACCAAGTTGATGTAGGGTTTTTCTAAAGCTTTCACGACGATTAATTCTTGTTGAGTCGTATTCCAAGCAAACCCAAATTCCTGTGCTTGTGGGTTAATGCCGGTAAATTTAATCTTAATTCCGGTTTCTTCACTTTCAAATGCAGGCATAGCGACCATTCCTCCTTTGATGACGAAAATAGGGCTCAGCGTAAACTGCTGTGAATTCTTGCCTAATACTTGGAAATTCGCTTGAACCGCGGCATCATTTGCGCCTAATTCAACTCCATCGACATTCGTCACTCGGTTTACCTCTTTGAGAATGGCCACGAAGTCGTTGATGAACAAGGTATCTCCTGTCGTGACCGTTTGCTCTTCTGTTTGAGACCACTGTTTTTCTGAGCCAGCCTCTGCTGCCAGACGTGGATCTAGTGAAACGTAGGTGTAAATATCGTGGTTCCAAGCATGCTTTACGTCAGGCGAAATGGCGGTTCCCATTTTCGGATTCACTTGCCATCTCGGGAATAGAGAAACGGCTTTACCTTCCTCGTTTTTAAATTCTAATTCGTAATAGGTATTCTCTGGTTCCACTGTTACGGTGTCTCCTTTGCTGGCGATTGTTACGCTATCGCGTATAATGTTTTTCAAAGCCACCGCGTGGAAATCTCCCTCAATAATCTCAAAATCGTTCTTATTGAAATAACCCTTTTGACCCCGAACCTCGATGCGGCGACCTTTGTAAGTCACTAAATAATCTTGCATTTGGGCACCTTGACCTAGCCAAAGTGGTAAATTTTCCTTGTTTTCTTTGTTATTGTCCTTCGTAAATTCCTCCACTTTCGTGCTAATCGCGAAGCCGGAGCGGTTTAAGGATACGACTTTGGAATAACCTGCTGAGAATAAAATACCGATCAACATGATCGCTAAACCGACGTGTGCCACGGCACCTCCCACTAATGAGAACTTTTCGCGGATCAGGAACCATAGGATTTTGAAGTTCGCCAACACCGCGAACAATCCACTCCACAATAGGATGATGTAGGGAATTGTGTAAATCTTACCGATGTTGATGAACACGACACTCAAAAGAGTCGCCACCAATGCGGGATTGATCAGCGGTTTGAAGCTCGTGCTTTGCTTGATCTTGCCCCACCATACATATTGACCTATGCCACTCAAAATAGCAACGGCTACGAATATCCAAATTTGAATCTTGCTATAATGTTCTGCCTGATCAGCCGGTAACGCAATATTAGAAAGCAAGCCAAAAGCCTCGGCAATCTTATTGTACACCGGAATCGAAGTCGTAAACGTTAATTGGAAGGCAGATAAACCTAAAACGGCAGCACCTACGAATACCCAAAACTCGCGGTTATAAGTCCCTAGTTCTTTGGTATCCTGAGGCAAATCCTTCCATCGGTAGGTTGACATGACGATTGCCACAAATAGGAAGGTCCCCATGTACAGCAAGAGCTGACCAGAAAGACCTAAATCCGTAAAGGAGTGAACTGAGGCATTCCCTAAGATTCCCGATCGGTTCAAGAAGGTGGAGTACAAGACTAAGATGAAGGTCGCAATGACTAAGATAATCGAGGTCTTCAAAGCAGAACTCGACGTTTTGTGCGCGATCATCGTATGAATGGCACCTAATAAAACTAACCAAGGCACAAACGAGGCGTTCTCCACCGGATCCCAGTTCCAATAGCCCCCAAAATTCAATGTCTCATACGCCCAATAAGCCCCCATCATGATACCAATTCCTAGTACCCCTGCAGCAAAAAGTGCCCAAGGCAAAGCCGGCAGTACCCATTCCGTTAATTCCCAATACCCCCGCAGCGAAAAGTGCCCAAGGCAAAGCCGGCAGCACCCATTCCGTTAATTTCTTCTTCCACAATCCCGCGATTAAATACGCAAAAGGAACGAGCGTCAAGGCAAAACCCAAAAACAAGGTAGGCGGGTGAATCACCATCCAATAGTTTTGTAATAGGGGATTTAATCCACGTCCGTCTTTGGGAATAAAATTCGGTTGCATACTCCAAACCGGAAGATCCGGCTGCGCCTCACGCAACAACAAGAATGGAGATGAACCTATTTTCAAATCAATCCAAGGAATAATCACGCCTAAAATCATCGACATTAAAAACGTCTGCACGAGCGCAAAAACCGTCATCACAGGCGACTCCCATTTCGGATTTTTGATCATCAATAACAGACCCAAAATCGCCTGCCAGAAGATCCACAACAAAAACGAACCC
>JBEBBJ010000162.1:0-3680 GCA_041158445.1 Bacteroidota bacterium | reverse complement strand
GAATTAGTGGGCATGCGTTCTGGCCTAGTAGGCAAATTCGCGAACAACCGTTCACGTAAGAGAGAGGCTCCGAGAGGAGGGAGAGTGATTCCGAAGGGGAAAGAACGTGGGAGGAGAACGGGAGGTAGGAGATAAGAGATTATAGAGTAGAGAGTATAGATATGGTATTAAAAAAGGCTTCAGAATTGAAGCCTTTTTTAATGGGTATTTGAAGAGTTTGAATGCAAAATCTTTATTCTTTAATTCGATTTAATATTACTGAAGCAAAATCGTTCAATCTAGAAAATGCGAACCATTTTTTGCCTAAATCTTTCAATGATGCACCAAAGTGATAAACTTCATTTTCATCTATTAGTAAAAATCTATCATGAATAGTTTTGATGATTTTAATTTCAATAGGGGGATATTGGCTATTATGTTTTTGAATATCTAAGTGTAATTTTTTATCAATTTTTTGTGTGTAAATGGTTGCTTTGACCGTATTTTCCCTTTTGTCAAGTAGCGTCAAAATGCTGTCATCAACATAGTTATCGAATAGTATAATTGATTTTTTAGCAGATCGAATAAGGTTGGAAACAAATAGATAGGCATCAAAAATTTGGCCCTCAAAATAAATACCTTGTTCTGGAACAGTCTGCTTATTTTCTAATGCATCAAAAACATGGTTGAATTTGTGTTCGGTTTCTATGTTTTTATTTTCTAATTGGGTTAGGCGATGCTCAATATGCTTGCTGTTTCGTATTAGTTTACGCATTGATACAAAAGCATCCATAATTTGTATACTAACCTTTATAGCAATTTCACTTCTGAGTAATGCTGAGAGCATAGCTACTCCTTGTTCTGTGAAAGCATAAGGCAAAAAGCGCCTTCCTCCGTATGTTTCACTTGAGGTTCCAATTTGGAACCTCAAGTTGTTCCATTCTTCGTTAGTTAATTGAAACATGAAGTGAGTAGGGAATCTTTCGGTATTTCGTTTTGCTGATTTGTTCAATATTTTGGTTTCAACTTGAAATAAAACGGCTAAGTCTTGGTCTAACATGATGGCAATCCCTCGCAATTCATAAATTTTATTCTCTATGCTAATTTGATTAGTAGTGTTATCCATGGTCATTTTTTATGCTCAAAATAGCTATTATCGGGCGTTAATAGATGCATTTAATTATCAATAAACTGATAAAATTGTTCAGGGGTAGTTCAAAAAAAAGAGGCCCCCTTTCGGAAGCCTCTTACAATCTCTACTCAATAATCTCTTATCTCTGCTCTCTACTCTATAATCTCTACTCTTAGTCCAGCACCGCCGGTGCCGGTCTGCTCGTATTATACAACTCATACCAATCCTGGTGATCCATCTCGATTTCGAATGCGTCCACGATGTTTTGGATGCGGTTTTCTTCGAGTGTTCCGATTAAAGGCAAAGCACCTAATTTGATCAACCAAGCGACCGCCACTGATTCGATATTGCTATCGTATTTCGCCGCCATTTCATTCAATTTCTTGCGCAATTTCAAGGCTTGCTCGTCTGTGCCGTGTTCAATGCGACCGCCAGCTAGTGGTGAAACCGCTAAAGGGCGCATGTATTTTTGCTTGATGTAATCGACGATACCGTTATCTAATGCGCTTGTGTTCAACAAGTTCAAGTCGATGTGGTTCGATACGATTGGGATGTTCAAGAAAGAAACCAATAATTGGTGTTGGTAAACCGAGAAGTTCGAAACACCGATGTTTTTTACTTTTCCGGAGCTCTTTAATTTTTCTAACGCTACAGCCGTCGTTTCGATATCTGACAATGGATCCAATTGGTCTAATAAAAAGACGTCAAGGTAATCCGTGTGCAAATTGCGAAGTGAGTTCTCTACGGAAGCCGTGATGTGGGCAGCAGAAGTATTTACGTGAGCGACACGGATGTCTGGTCTCGCAGGGGAAGGGATGTTTACTCCACATTTGGAGAACAAAACAATATCAGAACGCTGGATAGATTTCTTTGCCAAAAGCTCGCCAAAGCTCTTCTCCGCCGTATATTGACCATAACGATCTGAATGATCAAAGGTGTTAATGCCCTTGTCTAAGCAGAAATGAACAATTTCGTCCATCTTCTTGTCTTCTTTCTCCCAACGCCAGAAACCATAGATGGCTGGGGAGACTTTAGGACCGGCGTCACTTAAATAGACTTTTTTCATGAAACGATTATTTTAGATGCGGCTAACAAATTGTCCACTAAATGCGTGGCTTTGGTTTCAGTTCCAGCTGGGGCTAAGCGAATGGTGCGTAAGCCTGCGCGTGTTCCTGCGGTAATATCTCGTTCATGATCGCCGATCATCCAAGAAGCGTCCATGTCAATATCGTATTTCGCTGCCGCTTTCTCGATCATTAAAGATCCAGGTTTGCGGGTCAGCGAATGACTATCAAAGTTTTCATGGTAAGGGCAAAAATAGATATCATCTAATTTTACTCCCGTCCCTTCTTGGATCGCATCGTGAATTAAATACACGTCTTCGCGCTTGTAGACGCCTTTTGCGATACCACTTTGGTTCGTAATAATAATCAACAAATAGCCCGCGTCCTTCAAAGCCTGTAAGCCTTCTTTCACGCCGGGTGGGATCACAAAGTGGCCTAAATGGTACACGTAATCAACGCGATCCACATTTAGAACGCCATCGCGATCTAAAAAAATACACTTATTCATTCAATACGAGTTAGGCAAATAAGGCCGCTAAACGGCTCCAAGGAATACGGCTTAAAATCAATACAAGGCCTAAACCGTTCAGTAACCACATGTTTTTAAACTTCGCGGCATCGGTGATGGCTTTCTTGTTTTGTTAACCGTAACGTGCTCAACTAAGATTAAACGTGTCGCTGAATCCTTCATCGCGGCACCAAAATCAGCAAAAGCCGCTGTCGTAACCGGGCTAAGCGCTAGGTAAAGTACTAAACCGATCAATAATTGAGTGTGTAAAGAAATCATGTAAAACAAACCTACTTTACGATCAGATTCCGTGATAAAATTCCTAGTGCTAACACGACTAGAAACAAGACCGAGTGAATGGTAACGAATGTTGAATACATAAGAGTGTGTTTAATTTTAGCAAAGATACGAAAAGACGTCGTAACGTGACCTTTGTTACGTTTAATCGTCTAATTTTCTTTACCTTTGGGCATATTTTACCCGATTCTATGTCAAATCCAAGTAAACTAACGGCGATGGTTAACGCCCGTTGTCCTCATTGTCACGATGGACGTCTGTTCAAATACAAATGGTGGAATGTGTTTAATTTTGCCCAAATGCACGAACACTGTCCCTCTTGCGATGTGCGCTACGAAGTAGAACCGGGCTTTTTCTACGGTGCGATGTACATTTCTTATGCCTTCACGGTAGGCATCATGCTAGTGGGCGGAATTTTAGTTTTTAATTTCTTAAACGACCCTCCTGCGATGGGTTATATTGTTCCTATCACGACGGTTTCATTGTTAGCTGTGCCCTTTAATTTTAGGACGGCTCGGGTATTATTTATACATTGGTTCTCCGGTTTAAATTACGATCCAAGCGCTGCTGCTAAGCATGAAAATTCTTGATTATTACATTCTAAAGAAATTTCTGAAGACCTACGTTTTCGCCGTATTCATCATCGTGCTCATTGTGATGGTGATCGACTACACGGAGAAAATTGATGATTTTATTCGCA
>JBEBBJ010000161.1:0-3056 GCA_041158445.1 Bacteroidota bacterium | reverse complement strand
GCCTATGAGATTGGCGACCCGAATCTAAAAGGAGAGTCAGCGGTTAACCTGAGTTTCAGCACAAATTTCAAACCAGAAAGATGGGATATCGAGCTGGGATTGTACTCGAATCAGATTCATAACTTCATTTATTTAAAACCTGAGGTGTTAAATGGTGCGGCCGTTTATGCCACAACGGTTCGTGGTGTATTCCCTATCTTCAGTTACCAACAGGTGAACGCCCGTTTTCAAGGGATTGATTTTCAAGCGGGATACCTGTTGACGCCGCGCTTGTCGATCCAACAGAAAACGAGCATCGTTCGCGCTTTTGATACAGAGAATGATCAATTCTTAGTGGGGATTCCAGCAGATCGTTTTGAATATATTGCGCGTTATGCCTTCAAAAAATACAACCAATATGTGAGCGCGGGCTTAACGCAAGTCGCGAAACAAAATCGTGTGGAACCAGGATCTGATTACGCGAACCCGCCCGCAGGCTATTTTCTGGTGAATATCAATTGGGGAATTAATCTACATTCATTCGAGTTGAACCTGCGAGTTTCAAATGCCTTGAATGCGGCATACCGCGACTATTTAAATCGATTCCGCTATTATGCAGACGATCAAGGACGCAACATCAGCCTGAAACTAGGATATAATTTTTAGCGACGAAGCCAGGATTCTGGGTTTTGGCGTACCGTATTTTTCCAAACCTGGAAGTTAATCTCTGCTGTTCCATCGTCATCCGAAGCGACCGATCCAATACGCTGACCCGTTCTCACGCGCGTCCCCACACTAACCGAAACGTTCGCAAGCTTACTATAGACAGTGAAGTAATCCCCGTGTTGAATCGCGACCACCATATTAATACCTGGAATATTCACCACGGATTGCACCACCCCATCATATACCGAATGAACCGGCGAACCCGGGGAAGTTTGAATATCAATTCCGTTGTTATTGATCATCACTCCTTTCAATAGCGGGTGTTTATGTACTCCGAAATGATCCGAAATAAAACCGGAAGGCACCGGGAATGGCATTCTACCCCGAAGCGCAGCAAATGAACTGGCTAATTTTGCCTCGTCCGCGTTCATATAATAGGTATTACTTTCGATCTTTTTCTCTTCCACTGGAGCTGGTTCCGCTTTAGGTGCTTTTTTCGATTCAGCCACCACAGTTTTCTTCTCTTCTTTTGAAGAAGCCTCTTTTTTCTCCGACGATTTCTCAGACGCTTTTTCCGCCGCAATCTTCGTTGTCTCGCCCTTCTTCAACTCTGGCAAAGCTGGCTTAACTACCTCTACTTTCTTCACCTGACGTGCTTGACGAAGCTTTCGCTCCCTTTCAATACTTTTTTGGATCTCCCGCTGAACGATTCCTGCGATCAAATTATCCAATTTACGAACCGCTAATTTCTTACGTTCTAACTCCGTTTTTAATTTCTTTTCTTGCTGCGTTAAAACCGTCACCACTTTATCCTCCTTCGTTTTCAACACCTCTAATTTCTTCTTCTCCCCTTCCTTTTCCACTAACACTTTCTTCTCCTCCTGTTTCTTGTAAACAACTTTTTGCTCTTGCGTCATTAAATCCTGACGCGTCTTGTAAATTAAATCCGCTTGCTTCTTCCGATTGGCTGAATAATGGCGCAGGTAATCAAAGCGACGAACGAACTCGCCTAAATCATTCGATAATAAGAGAAAACTCATCTTGTTGTAGACCGTGGATGACTTTTGGGCCTCATAAATCATCAAGGCATATTCCTTTTTCAAGCGCTCTAATTTCGCCTTTAACACGTCACCCTCTTCGCGTAATTTTTCAGCCTCCTCAGCTAAGATTTGCTGGTTTTGCTCGAGTACCGAGATTTGCTTTTTCTGAACTCCGATTTGTTCTTTTAAGACATTCAACTTTCCGATCGACGCATTCTTCTTCTTCGACGTACGTGAGATGATGGAATTTAGCTCCTTGATTTTGGATAAATTATCTTTCTTCTGTTGCTCTAATGCGGCTTTTTTGTCCGACTGAGCGATGGAATTAAACGCAAATAAAAGACTGACTATAAAAACGAAATATCTCAAGGTGTTAATTCTTTAATAGTTTAGCGGGTACTTTAAAAGGGAATTCCAACGGGGTATCCAGCAATTCCACTTTGGAATATTTAATCGTGATCAAGGTTTGATTGACTTGGTTCTGTTTGTTTTTTACATCTAACGTTATTGAGCTAGAGAACGGAAAAAGTGCAGAGTTTAGCGAGGCAAAATCCTCGTAATCCAAAGTCATTTTATTCGAAGAAGGCACATCGCTCACCGATAATTTCTTTAGTTTGCGATTAGGACCCACCCAATTATTTACCTCCACGTGCCCCTCTTGTTGTTTAACTAAGAAGTTTTCATTTTCGCGAACCACGCGGCGCGTGTTATTTTTCTTGTAAGGTTGATTGCCTACAATCATGTTTTGGAGTAAATCATAGGAAACTTTAAATCCTAAACTCGTACTTAAACTATCGTAGGTCAGATTCGTGTATTCGTTATTAATCTTGTGGTAGAACTGTACCCGATCCTTCGTGAATAAAACCGCTGCCCCGGAGATCATCGAAACCGAAATATTTGCCCAGATAACTGAGTCCTTCTTCATCCGGATATCGACGATGTAATTATCGGTATTGTTTTTTGTCTTCCAAACGACTTTCGACTTCGCCTTTAAATAGGTAAAACTCAAGTCATCTGAAGCGGATTGTTGATCTAGGTTTTCAGCTGGAGGAGCCACAACTACAGGTGTCGAATCCACCCGAATGGTATCGGTTTTGACCTCCTGAATTACGGCCACTGTCGCCTTAGGAGCGCAGGCGCCTAACAGAAACAAGAAAACAAGACCGTAAATACTCCGCATAGAAATGGGTATGAATATTCAAAAATAGCTCAATTTTCGGGAATTTGACGCATCTGAATCTTTTTATCTACAGATTGCCTGCCGGGTTCAAGACGAAGCGCCTCCTTCCAGGCCTCCACGGCTTTATCCACTAGTTTCAATCGAAAAAGCACATCGCCATAATGTTCCCACAAAGTAGCCGACACATTTTC
>JBEBBJ010000160.1:0-3071 GCA_041158445.1 Bacteroidota bacterium | reverse complement strand
TCGCTAATTCGCGAATGATTTTCCCAGCATCTAAGCCTTTGCTTTCAACTAAAGCTTTTGAAATTGAAATCGCTAAACTAGCTTTTCCTTCTATCTCAGTTGCTAATAGAACGAATAGGTTGTCTTGGTTTTCTTGCAAATCAAAAGCCAAGTTCTTTAATGCATCAGCCGTAGGTGCTGAAACCTGTTTGATGATAGACGAAACAGGCCCAGTAACCACTTCCTTCAATAGTTCAGTCTTCAAACCAGAAATTTCTTTCTGCTGATAAGCTGAAACCGTTTTCTGTAAGCTCGAATTGTTTTCTAGTAAAGTAGCAACCGCTTTAATTAGATCTTTAGGTGCTTTTAAGAGCTCATTGATTTCATTCAATAAGGCTTCTTGTTCACTTAATAATTCGTATGCCTTCTGCGAAGTAATCGCTTCAATACGACGCACACCTGTAGCTACAGAACTTTCTGAAGTGATTTTAAATAAACCGATCTCACCAGTCGATGGTACGTGGGTACCTCCACAAAGTTCTACAGAGAAGTTTTTATCGAAGGTAATCACCCGAACGAAATCGCCATATTTTTCGCCAAACAAGGCCATAGCTCCTTTGTTTTTCGCTTCTGCAATTGGAACATTACGTTCTTCAAGCAAAGGGATATTTTCTGCGATCTTCGCGTTGACAATCTTTTCGATTTGCTTGATTTCTTCGTCTGTCACTTTTTGGAAGTGAGAAAAGTCAAAACGTAATAAATCTTCATTTACTAAGCTACCTTTCTGCGCCACGTGCTTGCCTAATACTTCTTGTAAAGCAGCCTGCATTAAGTGTGTAGAACTATGGTGATGTGTGATAGCGCGACGTCTTAACGTAGCAATACTCGCTTTTACAGGCTCACTAGCTAAACTTTCAATGCGAGCATCGGTTAGGATATGAACGATCAAATCGTTCTCTTTCTTCGTGTCAACAACGGATAGAGATACACCCGATTTTTGGAATTCTAATGTTCCTGTATCGCCCACTTGTCCACCTGATTCCGCATAGAAAGGCGTAGTTTCCAATACGACTTTGTATTGGACGCCTGCTTTATTTTGAATCTTTTGGTATTTTAAAACCTGCGTTTCCGTTTCGTTAGAATCGTATCCGATGAAACTAACCTCATCACCTTCATTGACGATTACCCAATCTTCTGCACTTGCCCCCGCATCTTTGCGTGAACGTTCTTTCTGCGCCTTTAAGGCAGCATTAAATCCTGGCTCATCGATATCCAATCCTTTCTCGCGTGCGATTAAGGCTGTTAAATCGACAGGGAATCCGTAGGTATCGTTTAATTCAAATACATCTTCGCCCGACAAAACTTTGCTAGTGCAATCTTCCATCAATTTATCTAAACGAATTAATCCCGTCGAAAGCGTACGAAGGAACGATACTTCTTCTTCGTAAATCACTTTTGCAACAAAGGCTTCTTGAGAGATTAACTCATCAAAAACTCCCTTGAATTGCTGTGCTAATCCAGGAATTAATAGGTGTAAGAAGGGCTCTTTGAAGTCCAAATAGGTATAACCATAGCGCACTGCACGGCGTAAAATACGTCTAATTACGTAACCTGCTTTGTTATTGGATGGAAGTTGACCATCTGCAATCGTAAAGGCAATCGCGCGAATGTGATCCGCAATCACGCGCATCGCGATATCAGCCCATTTCTCTTCTCCGTATTTCTTGCCACTTTTTGCAGCAATATATTGAATCGTGCCTTGGAATACATCCGTATCGTAATTCGATTGCTTTCCTTGAATCGCCATACAAAGACGCTCAAAGCCCATTCCTGTATCCACGTGCTTGTTTGGAAGTGGAACTAAAGATCCATCTGCCATACGCTCAAACTGCATGAATACGTTATTCCAAATCTCCACCACTTGTGGATGATCCGCGTTTACTAAACTTTTACCTGGAATTTTATCAACCTCGTCTTGGTTTCTTAAGTCAATGTGAATCTCAGAACAAGGACCACAAGGACCTGTCTCACCCATTTCCCAGAAATTGTCCTTCTTATTTCCGTAGATAATACGATCTTCTCCCACAATCGCCTTCCAAATATCAAAAGCCTCCTGATCGAAGGGTACGCCATCTTTTTTATCTCCTTCAAATACCGAAACATAAATACGGTCTTTCGGTAATTTAAATACCTCTGTTAATAATTCCCATGACCAGGTAAGCGCTTCCTTTTTGAAATAATCACCAAAAGACCAGTTACCCAACATCTCAAACATCGTATGGTGGTAGGTATCAAAGCCCACATCCTCAAGGTCATTGTGTTTCCCTGAAACACGAAGGCATTTTTGGGTATCCGCAATTCTCTTCGATGGCGGCGTACCGTTTCCTAAGAAAAAATCTTTGAACTGAGCCATCCCTGAATTATTGAATAATAGGGTAGGGTCATTTTTTGCCACCAAAGGAGCAGAAGGAACAATTAAATGGCCTTTTGATTGAAAGAAATCCAAAAATTGTTGACGTATCTCAGAAGAGGTCATGCGTTTTATTGTAAAATGAAAGGAACCTTTGTAGTTTTACTTAGGCACCTGTAAAAAGGAATTACAAAATTAAGTCTATTTTTTGAAGAAGCCCATTTTGGGTTTAAAATTATTGATGGAATTAAGCAAGCAATATTATTCTATTTCAGAGGTAGCAGCCATCTTCAAGGTGAATACCTCCAAGATTCGCTATTGGGAGACTCAATTCCCACACTTATCTCCTAAAAGAGCCGGTTCTGGTATTCGTAAATACACCCCCTCTGACATCGAAAAAATCAAGATCTTGGTTAATCTAATTGATGAACGAGGCTTAACCATCGAGGGTGCAAAGCAAGCATTAAATTTCCAAGGAAAAGAAAAAAATCCCCATCAAAACATCATTAATCAACTAACTGATATTCGTGATTTTTTACAAGGGATGAAGGCAGATTTAGACTTAGAATAAGCGTAGGTTTCGGAAAAATCATCCGATGAAAACCACGTATCCGCCTCAAGTTTATCAAATAGCGCTCACCTATCTACCAGACGTAGGTCCCGTCAAAGGCCGCAAACTAGC
>JBEBBJ010000159.1:0-3277 GCA_041158445.1 Bacteroidota bacterium | reverse complement strand
CCAAAACCCATCCTATTCGATCTCTTGGACGACACCATCCTTGACGGCTTCAGGACAAATCAACCAAAATAGTTTCAAGAGCTTTGGTTTAATGGGTCAGCACACGCAGAATTTTGAATTTCTGAATTCAAAATTGGTGGCGGGATTTTTGTTAGATCGCTCGCCTAATGACTATTGGGCGTATCTAGGGAATTATTCGGCCGTGATTTGGAATAAAGCAGCTTATGCGCAATTGGATTTACATCCGATTGAAAAAATTCGTTTATCTCTGGGTGGTCGTTTCGATCAGATGTCTTTTGATTACACGAACTTCATTGATAATTCGACGGGATCTAAAAGCTATGAGCAGTTTTCTCCTAAGTTAGGTCTTACGTATGAAGCTTCTTCTCACGTAGGTTTTTATGGTAATTTCTCGAAAGGCTTTTCGCCACCAGCTCTCTCTGCGGTATTCCGCGCGCGTCCAGCAGCACAAGCCGCAGCTACAGGGGAGAAATTTTACCTAAGCATCAATCCGGCCGTTTTCTCTAACTATGAAGTGGGAGGCTGGGCTTCTTTGGTACAAAACAAACTCTTCTTTGACTATACATTCTATCGTCTAGAAGGCAATAATGAGTTGTTAGGTGTTCGTTTACCAGATAACACCACGGATTATTTATCAGCCGGAAAGACCTTACATGAAGGTATTGAATACCAAATCACATACCGTCCGAACGATTCTTGGAACTTCCGTTTTGGAGGAACGAATGCAAAACATACGTTTGTCGATTTTGTGTTAAGTACACGTGCATCGGATGCATTAAAAAATGTGAATGGCAAAGAAATGCCGCAAGCACCTAATTTCATCGCAAACTCAGAGGTAACCTACAAATACAAGGGAGCCCGAATGGCAGTAGAATGGCAAAAAATCGGGCCATGGTTCGAGAATCAGGTAAATACAAAAACCTATGAAGGTGTTTCTGTATTCAATGTTCGACTTGGATATAATTACAAAGCTTATCAATTCTTTACGAACATCTTAAACATAGGAGATGCGCTATATGCAACGACGGCGTCTCGTGGAAATAACGCCACCGATAAGGCTACATATACTCCAGCTGCGCCTCGTACCGTGGTAGCAGGTGTTCAAATTGATGTATTCCAACTATTCAAAAAATGAAAAAACTAATCCTTTTGCTTGTTTTCTTTGCGCAGGTCTCTTTCGCGCAAACGGTGTCTAATCCAGCTAATCAGGCGTTGGACCCCTCTTTTGCATTGAAATCAAACGGCGATGTCGTGCTATCTTGGGTAGAGAAATCAGCCAATGGAGTTTTGTTTTTCAGAAAAGTCAATCAGGGGCCTGCGGAGCAGGTCCCTATTGATAAAAAAGCGTCTACGCATGCGGAGGGAATGCCAAAGCTGGCCTACAAAGCGGACGGATCCTGTATACTTTTGTATGAAATGAATCGACCTACAGCAGCCTCTCGATTTAATGGTGATTTATTGTATGCCATGGAAGTCAATGGGGTTTGGCAAAAGCCGCAATACATTCACAAGGATACCGCGGCCGGACTCAGTCATTCATTTGGTAAGATCATTTCCTTGCCTAATGGAGAAGTGGGGGCCTATTGGTTAGATGTGAAAGTAGGGCCTAAAGGACGGACGTTGGTTACCGCTTCTACTTCTGCTGGTGCAGGGTTTGGCGCGATGAAAATACTCGATAAACAGACCTGCGAATGTTGCCGGATCGATGCCTTAGCTGACTCGAAAGGGAATGTGGATGTGATTTACCGTGATTTGAATGATAAAGGGGAACGTGATATGGGGTATATTCATTCGAGCGATTTTGGCAAAAACTATTCCGAATCAGTCCCACTGTACGAAGATCACTGGAAGGTAAATGCCTGCCCACATGCAGGTCCATCCCTAGCTCGAGGCTCAAAAGGCTTGGAAGCAGCCTGGTATACGGGTGCAGAAGGTTCATCTGGAATCAAATGGGCTTACCAAGGGTCTAAAAAAATGATACTCCATTTACCTGGCGATAAAATGCGCATGCCTCAGTTAGCCTCGAATCCGAAAGGAGAGACTGCTTTAGTCTATGCGGAAATTAAACAAGAGGGAGACCGCTATTTCAAGCAAATCGGATTCGTATTAAAAGATGCAAAAGGAAAATTAACAAAATCTTATGTGTCAGATCCGGCTTATGATTGTGCCTATCCTGTTATTAAGTGGAAAGGGAAATCTTGGGTTATTGCTTATGAGGCAGCGAAAGAGGGGGAAAATCAAGTAATACAAATCTTGACTAAATAAATACAATGAAAGCAATTATAGGAATTATACTTTTTTGTAGTTCTTTTTTATTGAACGCGCAAAAAGATAGTACTCAATTAAATGTAGCCATATTCCTTTATCCAGGAGTGGAGCTACTAGATTTTGCGGGACCTTTAGAGGTATTCGCAAATACAAAGGATTTTAAGGTGTTTACTGTCGCTGCGGATTCAGGAAGAATCTATTCGATGCGAAATTCCTTAAATATTCAGCCGGACTATACAATTAAATCAGCGCCTACAGTGGATGTGCTAGTTATTCCTGGAGCAGGAGAATCACTAATGGCTGCTGTAAATCACAAGGCAACTATTTCATGGATAAAAGCGGTCCACGAGAAGGCTAAAATCTCCATGTCAGTTTGTACGGGGGCTGCTTTCTTTGCTCAAGCTGGGATTTTGGATGGGAAAAAAGCTACCACTCATTGGGGAGCAACCCATGCCATTCAGACTTTTGCCCCTAAATCTACCATTCTTGAGGATACTCGATTTGTCTTAGATGGCAAACTATTAACAACGGCTGGCGTTTCTGCAGGTTTAGATGGAGCCCTTTTTTTAGTGAGTGAATTAAGGGGTTTGCCCGAAGCGAAAAAAATTGCTAGAGCCATAGAGTATGATAAATGGGATCCCAACTCAGGTTTTATTGTGGGTAAATCCGCTATGAAACCAGTTAAAAAAGCAGAAAAAGTACTTGACCCAATTTGTCGAATGAAATTAACTCCGGAGGATATTTTTGTGACTAAAATATACAGAAACCTGTCAGTTTCTTTTTGCTCGGCTCATTGCCAAAAGATTTATGAGACACAGTTGGAAGCTAAAAATTAAGATAGAATTTCAATAATGTGATTTTTGTCACAAATCAGTTACTTACGCTACTATAACTTTGCATCGTGAAACGCATCGTCGCTCTTTTACTGTTCTTAGCTATGCAGGTTCCCTTGATGAATCAATGGGGTGCCGTGGCATACTACCGCATT
>JBEBBJ010000158.1:0-4079 GCA_041158445.1 Bacteroidota bacterium | reverse complement strand
CGCCCTAAAAAAGGGGAAAACAGGGAATAAATGAGGGGGGAACAGATGTGCCTTTTGATGATTAAGGCCGGGGTAAATGTAGGATTGTTTTTTGGAAAAATACGGAAACCCCTAAAAAAGAGCTGAAATAACCAAGAAACTGATAATTTATGCGAGTTGAACTAGTCGTTTCGCCGCCTCTAAAAGCACCTCATCCTCTTTTGCAAAGCAGAATCGTAAGATTTTATCCTCCGGATCCGTTTCATAGAAAACAGAGATGGGGATGGAGGCCACTTTAATCTCGCGGGTTAAACGATCCGCTAAATCGACATCTTTTTCATTGGAGATGGCTGAATAATCAAGGCATTGGAAGAAACTTCCGGCGCTCGGTAGGACTTTCCAAGCGCTTCCTGCGAATTGGGAGGCGAAAAGGTCGCGCTTTTTTTGGTAAAAATCAGACAAACCCAGGTAATGTGCCGGCTCTTTTAGGTAGTCTGCCAGCGCATATTGCAAAGGTGTCGCACTTGAAAAAGTGACCCACTGATGTAGTTTTCTGAATTCAGCCGTAAGGTAGGCGGGGGCAATACAAGAGCCTATTTTCCAGCCCGTGATGTGATAGGTTTTGCCAAAAGACCCACACACAAAACTGCGTTTCCGCAATTCTGGATGCAATAAAACGCTCGCGTGCTGAGCCCCATCGAAGACGATGTGCTCGTACACCTCGTCCGAAATAATCAAGATATTGGTTCCTTTGACTATCTCCGCGAAAGCATCTAGGTCCGCCATCGACCAAACCGCTCCCGTAGGATTGTGCGGACTATTGACCATAATGGCACGTGTCCGCGGTGTAATTTTTGAAGCAAGTGCAGACCAATCAATGGCAAAATTGTTCGAAACCTTCAAGGGAATATGAATCGGAATACCTCCCGCTAGACGAACGATTGGATCGTAGGCATCATAACTAGGGTCAAACATAATCACCTCATATGGTTACCTCTGAATCGGCATCCACCGGAATATTATAAAAGGACGATGTTTTTGCCGCTAATGATCGTCTAAAAACCGGAACGCCGGCCATTGGGGCGTATTGGTTATGTCCTTTGGAATAATGCTGAAGCAGTTCTTGCAAAGCAGGCGCACAATCGAAACCAGGAAATCCTTGGGAGAGATTTAGGGCCCCGTGCTCGAGGGCGAGGGCAGACATTTTGGTAAATATCGTCGTCTGAACGTGTGGCTGCTTCGAAGGAAATGTAATCATAGCCTAATTTAACAAGGCTTTTCCATCGTACCAAACCTGCTGCACCTCCAACGCGGAATTCAACTCCACGAAACACGCACGTTTACCTACTTCAATACTGCCTAATTGATCTAAATTCGCCACCTCTGCCGGATAAACGGTCGCCATCCGAATAGCTTCTTCTAGTGGGATCGAAGCCTTTTGAACACAGTTTTGAATGGCCTCTATCATCGTTAAGGAAGAACCGGAAAGTACTCCCGCCTCGTTAGTGAAACGACCGTCTTTGGCCAAAAACGAATACGGACCCGACACATCATTCGTCACCGCATCTGTAATTAAAAATAGACGACCTTTTTTCAGGCGATAAGCCAGTTCCAGCGATTTAAAATCGCAGTGTAAACCATCTGCAATAATGCTCGTCCAAGCATCGGAATCGAAGCTGGCACCCACTAATCCGGGCGCGCGCGATTGCCATTGTGACATCGCATTAAAGAGGTGTGTGATGCGAGAAACGCCTTTTTCTATCGCATTCATCGCTTCCGAATAGGTCGCATCGCTGTGGCCTAAAGAGCACATGATGTGACTGTCAATCAACAATGAAAGCTCTGTTGAGCTGAACATTTCCGGAGCGATCGTTAAGTAGGTAGGAACGCCCGCCGTTCGAGAGATGAGCTCGCGGAGAAAATCTAAAGACGGTTTTTGAACGAATTTTTCTTGGTGTGCCCCGCGTTTTAACGGATTAAAAAAGGGCCCCTCTAGGTGTAAACCCACTAATCCAGGTCCGGAATAAGCCGTGTAAGCATCGACAGCCTTCCACATCGAGTCAGCCGGCGAGCAGTTCAAGGTAATTTGAAAAGCCACCGTTCCCGTTTTATGGTGTTCATCGAAAGTCGCTTGAATCGCTTCTGTCGTTTGGTGATTCGAGAAGAGAATACCTCCGCCACCATAGATTTGTAAGTCGATAAATCCGGGTACGAGGAAATTGTCAGAGGAAGCCCCTGAGCCTGAAGAGATAGCAGAAATACGGCCATTCTCTATCGAAATTTCCTGGTTTTCTAGCCATTTGTGACCCGTAAAAATGCGGCTTACAAACATCTTAATATCCGGTCGCTTGTCCGTCTTTACGGGATTCCGTTGCACCATAATACACCTTGCGAACCGGGTCGTATTTAATACATTGGTAACCGCCGTAAATACCGTTCATGTAGCCCACCTGGTGGCCTTTTTGCAATAAATCGCGAATGACTTCATACGGATAACCGTGCTCCAGCGTGATCATTCCACCTGTCGGCTCCATCGTTTCGCCTGTCGGTTCTGAAGATCCCTCGTGATTAATACGTGGATAATCGCCTGCTTCTTGTACGTTTAGCCCAAAGTCTACCACGTTCATCACTATCTGCACGTGACCCATCGGCTGGAACGCGCCACCCATCACGCCAAAACTCATCACCGGCTGTCCATCCTTCGTCATGAACGCTGGAATGATCGTTTGGAAAGGTCTTTTACCTGGCGCATAAGTGTTGTTCTCGCCCTCTTTCAAGTTGTATAGTTCACCGCGATCTTGGAACATGAATCCCAAACCATCCGGCATCATACCTGACCCAAAACCTCTATAATTACTCTGAATCAAAGAGACCATATTGCCATCCTTATCCGCCACCGTTAAGTAGATGGTATCGCCCTCTTTTAAAGCTGGATTTCCTGCCTCGTAATGGCGACCCGCGCGGTTCGGATTAATCAACGCCCGGCGCTTCGCGCCGTACTCTTCCGATATTAATTCCGCTACTGGAATTTTGGCAAACTCAGGGTCTGCATAATATTTCGCGCGATCTTCGAAAGCTAATTTTTTGGCCTCCGTAAACAAGTGCACATGCTCCGCTGAACCTAATTTAATTTTAGAGAAATCATAGCCCTCTAAAATCGTCAACATCTGTAATGCCGCGATTCCTTGGCTATTCGGCGGCAATTCCCACACATCATATCCACGGTAATTTACCGATACCGGTTCCACCCAAGTCGATGTGTGCGACGCTAAATCCTCATAGCTCAAAAACCCTCCATTCTTCTTCATAAACGCGTCCATCGTCCGTGCCATATCCCCCTTGTAAAAGGCATCACGCCCCTCTTTTCCTAATTTTTCTAGTGTATTCGCTAAGTTCGGATTCTTGAAAATATCCCCCTCGACAGGCGGCTTACCATTCGGATAATAGTGATTCGCGACGTTCGGAAACTTACCATAAGCTGCTGGAACACGACCTAATGCAGAAGCAAACTCACCATGTACCGGAAAACCATTGCGCGCATATGAAACTGCTTTTTCTAATACTTTATTCATCGGCATCGAACCGAATCTTTTATGCAATTCAAACCAGCCATCCACACAACCCGGAACACTCACCGGCAATGGACCCAGCGAAGGAATGTGCGTCAATCCACGCTTTTTAAATTCAGCTAAAGTCAGCGATTTCGGCGATCTACCCGACCCATTCAAGCCATATAATTTCTTCGTTTTTGCGTCCCAAACAATCGCAAACAAATCCCCTCCAATCCCATTCACATGTGGCTCCACCACGCCTTCCATCGCATTCGCCGCAATCGCCGCGTCGATGGCATTGCCACCCGCTTTCAGCACATCAAGTGCCGCTTGCGTCGATAAAGGATGTGAAGTAGCGGCCATCCCATTTTGAGCAATGGCCTGCGAACGTGTCGCCCAAACCTTACCATACGGACGATCTTGCGCACTCGCAAGTAAAGGAAGAATCAAGAGTAGGAATAGTTTTTTCATGTTGTTGATTTTGAAACAGTAAATTAGGGAATGGCGGCTTTAAATGCAATTATCAACTAACTTATAAAAAAGGGCAGA
>JBEBBJ010000157.1:0-3126 GCA_041158445.1 Bacteroidota bacterium | reverse complement strand
TTTGCGGCTTATGGGATTCACACATAGACAACTCTTTCAAAAATTTATGGCGCCCACCTCGGATGCGCCATTGGCTTTGGAAATAACCAAAGCAGAAGGGGTCTACCTATATGATACGGCAGGCAAATCCTACATGGATTTAATCTCAGGAATCGCCGTATCTAATGTGGGTCATTGTAATCCAGCCGTTGTAAAAGCCATTAAGGACCAAGTTGATAACTACATGCACTTGATGGTCTACGGAGAATACATCCAAAGCCCGCAAGTAAAACTAGCTCAAGCTCTCGTTAAGTCCACCGGAACAAATACCTTAAATCAAGTCTATTTCACGAATTCAGGTACAGAAGCGGTAGAGGGAGCCATGAAATTGGCAAAAAGATACACCGGCAGAACGGAATTCATCTCTTGTTATAATGCCTACCATGGAGCTAGTCAAGGTGCCTTGTCAATGGCAGGGGATGAGAACTTCAAAAACGCTTTTCGCCCCTTATTACCCGATATTCGCCATATTCACCACGGGTGTATTGGGAATCTAATAAAGATAACCAAACGGACAGCAGCCGTTGTCATCGAAATTGTAGCAGGGGAGGCGGGAGTTAAAACAGCTACTAAAGCCTATTTTCAAGCCTTACGAAAGCGATGTGATGAAACGGGGACTTTATTAATTGTTGACGAAATCCAATCAGGTTTTGGTAGAACTGGAACTTTCTGGGCATTTCAAGCAATGGGAATTGTACCTGATATCTTGTTAACCGCGAAAGGAATGGGTGGCGGAATGCCCATTGGAGCCTTTATTGCTAACGAAGAAGTGATGAAAACCTTGAGTTTTGAGCCGGTTTTAGGCCATATCACGACTTTTGGTGGACATCCAGTCTCCTGTGCAGCTTCATTGGCCACCTTGAATTATATAGTGGATGAAAACTTAATGGATCAAATTCCAGCAAAAAGCGCACTATTCCATAGCCTCTTAGAACATCCCATCATTAAGGAAGTACGAGGTATCGGATTTATGTTAGCTGTGGAAATGAAAGACTTCAAGACCGTGAAAGCCGTCATCGATGAATGCATTCAGAACGGTTTGATTACGGATTGGTTCTTATTCTGCGATAATTCACTACGAATTGCACCTCCTTTAACGATCACAGAGGAGGAAATAAAAATAGCCTGCAACATTTTGTTACAGGCTATGAATAAAGTTTATGCGCTTTAAAATTAAGCGTGCTTCAATAAAGTCTCAGCTAAAACAGACTTAGGGATATTTCCACCCACTAAACGCTCTACCATTTCACCTTTCTTGAAAACCATTAAAGTAGGAATCGAACGAATACCTAAAGAAGCAGGTACCGCTGAATTTTGGTCTACATTCATCTTTGCTACAATCGCTTGACCTTCCACATCTCCAGCTAACTCCTCTACGATCGGTCCGATCAACTTACATGGGCCACACCACTCTGCCCAAAAATCTACTAAAACTGGTGTATCAGAGCTGATTAATTCTTGAAAATTAGCATCTGTTGCCTCTACGTATTTTCCCATTGTTTGATATATTTTATAAAATTCAAAATTAAAACAAAACCGGCAGAAGAATTAGTTCCCCGGATAAAAAATTTAAGAAATTAATTTAAAGCCCACATTGTCAAGCTCTTTCAACTCGGAAATAAGGTCTTTTGTTATCGAAACCTGCATTTTACGCGATAAAAAGTCCATTCCGATTTTCTCCTGCTCATCATACACCTCGATGGTCAATTTTTTGTCACCCTTATTGCGTTCAAGTGTCTCTTGCAATAAATCTAATAAGGCTGGTTTTAGGCGATTCAAATCTAAACGTAATTTGATCTCTTTCGTTCTGTCACTTAAAATCTCAGACAATAATTCGATGGATTGAATCTTAAAGACCATTTGATCCATGTGGCGATTCTTCAACTGGTAAGAACCATTAATAAATAAGAGTCGGTCTAAGGCTATAAATCGCTCGAACTGGATGTAATCCTTGGAGAATAAGGCAAATTCATAATTTCCTGCATAATCTTCAATAGTGAAGATCATGAATTGATTTCCGTTCGCAGATGTTCTGACGTTGACTTTCGTGACGATACCTGCAAAGGTCTGGGCCACGTTAGGACGTGATTCTAATTGACCTGTATTTGAATTACAGAAGTTCGAAATCTCTGTTTTGTATTCGTCCAAAGGATGTCCAGAAATATAGACCCCCACCACTTCTTTCTCATTCTTCAATTGCTCCATCACAGACCAAGGCTCGGCCGTAGGAATACGAGGCTGAGCGATGTCATTCCCCGTTCCAGCTCCTAATTCCCCGAACAAAGAAGCAGTTGCTTCCGCCTTCAATTCTGCCATGCGAGAGGAATAACGCACGATTTTCTCAATAAAATTCGTGTTATCCTGTGGATCTAGCGCAAAATAATGTGAACGCTGAACCTCAGGGAAACAGTCAAAAGCACCCGCTAAAGCTAAGGATTCTAAACTCTTCTTATTCACCTGACGTACATTAATACGCGAAACGAAGTCGAAAATATCTTTGTATTCGCCATTTTTCTGACGCTCTTCCACAATCGCATCCACTGCTGCATCACCCACGCCTTTGATAGCGCCTAAGCCGAAACGAATTTGGCCTTTCTTATTCACAGCAAAAGAACGAGATGATTCATTCACATCTGGAACTAATAAACTCAAGCCCATCCGTTTACACTCGTCCATGAAGAAGGTAATCTTCTCAATGTTACCCAAGGAGTTCGAAAGCACCGCCGCCATAAACTCAGGAGGGTAGTTTGCTTTCAGGTAGCCTGTTTGGTAAGCCACTAAACCATAGCAAGTTGAGTGCGATTTGTTAAAGGCATATTGAGCAAAAGCTTCCCAGTCTGTCCAAATCTTATCCAGCTTATCTGTCGGGTGATTATTCGCCGCTCCACCTTCCATGAACTTGCTCTTCATCTTATCGATGGTCGCTTTGTCCTTTTTACCCATCGCTTTACGAAGCACATCGGCATCACCTTTGGTGAAATTCGCGAGCTTTTGGGAAAGAAGCATTACCTGCTCTTGGTAGACCGTAATACCATAGGTATCACTTAAATACTCCTCCATTTCTGGCAAATCGTATTCAATCTTCTC
>JBEBBJ010000156.1:0-3163 GCA_041158445.1 Bacteroidota bacterium | reverse complement strand
CGCTTTTAGGCTTAAATCTAAACTCTTCACTTGGTGGGTTAATGCCCCCACGGATATGTAATCAACCCCGGTTTCGCCATAGGCACGGAGTGTTTTTTCAGTAATTCCACCAGATGCTTCGGTGGCAAATCGTCCGTCAATTTTTCGAATCGCATCGCGTAGTCGATCGGGCGTAAAGTTATCTAGCATAATGCGTTTCACGCCACCAATAGCTAAAACCTGTTCTAGTTCTGTCTCGTTTCTGACCTCGATCATCACATCCAATGGTTTAGCTAAGGTTTTATTATAGCTAAACGCTTTGTCTAAAGCAGCTTTAATTCCGCCCGCAAAGTCCACGTGATTATCCTTAATTAGGATCATATCGAACAGACCATAGCGGTGATTTACTGCTCCACCGATCTTGCATGCCCATTTCTCCGCTAGTCGGAAGTTAGGCGTGGTTTTTCTCGTATCTAATAGTTTCGCTCGAGTGCCTTCTAGGATGTTGACTAAAGACCGGGTATAGGTTGCAATCCCCGACATACGTTGCATGCAATTCAACACTAAACGCTCTGCTTTCAGGATGGATTGCGAAGATCCGCTCACCTCTAAAACGACTTGGCCTGGTTCGATCCAAGTGCCATCTGGAATGAAAACCTGTACTTGAAGGGCTGAATCCACTTCCTTGAAAATAGCCAAAGCTAATTCCACGCCAGCCAGCACTCCTCTATCTTTTACCTTAAGTTCTGCCGTACCTGTAGCAGTAGCTGGAACGGTAGAAAGGGAGGTATGATCTCCATCACCCACATCTTCCCGAAGGGCAGATTGGATGAAAGCTTGAACATATGATGGTTCCTTGTAGTCGAACATAGGGGTGTTTTATCGCCCCAAAATTACGAAAATTACCCGGAGAATTGATTTCTAAGAAAAATATCCTATTTTTGCTACTCTCAATGCAAAAGAAGGTCAAAATATCCCATCTTATACTGTTTATCCCCGTGCTTTTTTGGCTCGTGGCTAAACCCATCTCGCTGTTCGCAGTAGAGAAAGGGGCAGTGAAGACGGAAAAGACTTCGAAGCAAACGATTGTAAAGGCTGAGCAGCACGTTTATCAAGTTGCTACGAACTTACAACTCGATTTTCCACAAGATTGGAACTTCACAAGCCCTACGGAATTCTTCGTAGCGCGCTCGATGCAAGCCATTAAATTGCCTACATTCACACATCGTACGCAATTCTTACGAATTTTATTTACCCAGTTTATCGCCACTCTGGCGCCGTGAGAGGTAGTCGCTAGTCGACAGTGGGCAGTCGTCAATGGACAGTGGTAAGTATTAAACAAACATTTACCATTCACCATTCACCATCTACCATTCTTCCACCATTTACCACTCACCATTTACCATTTATTTACTATTTACCATTCACCATTTATCATTTAAATCATGCGTTACAAAAGTGCCATTATTTGGCTGTCTACGATTATTTCAGCCTTATGTATATTCTTCCTATCGTTTACGTGGAAGTCTAATCAATTAAAAGAAGAAGCTATCAAGTATGCCACGACGGCGGATGGCAAAATAGATGCAGCGAAGCGTTTGCATTTCATTGATTCCCTTTGGAAACAACCGGTATATATTGGATATACCTTACAAGAAGTGACTCAGTATGCTTTACAAAAAGGTCTTGACTTAGAAGGTGGTCTGCACGCGGTTTTAGAGGTTTCTCCAGCAGAAATTTTACGTGCATTGTCTGGAAAGTCAAACGATCCAGCATTTGAGAAAGCATTAGCAGCGGCAGGTGCGGCGCAAGCGACTTCGACACAATCGTTTAACGAATTGTTCTACGAAGAATTTGCGAAGGCGGCTCCTAACCAAACTTTGGCATCCGTATTTGCTAATTCAGTAAACCGCGGAAAAATCTCGTCTACTTCAACTGATTCTCAAGTGAAGAAGGTGATTGATGCGGAGATCGACGGTGCGGTAGATCGCGTTTACAAGATCATCCAAGCACGTATCGATAAATTCGGTGTAGCTAACCCGAACATCCAACGTCTTCCAGGTACGAACCGTATCCAGGTAGAATTACCAGGTGTGGAGAACCCAGAGCGTGCACGCAAATTATTATCAGGTGCAGCGAAATTAGAATTCGTTGAGTGCTATGAATTGAATGAATATGGCGGAGGCTTAAATGCGTTAGGTGCATTATTAGATAGAGAAGCAAAAGCGCCAGTAGCGGCTGCACCAGCAGCGGCAACAGCGGCGAAGGATACGGCTGCAAATGCTTTGGCAAACAAATTAGCAGCGGCTCCAGCTACGAAAGATTCAGGAAAAGCGAAAGCAGATACGTCTGCAGGTTCTGCTTTAACGAAGTTATTCTTGCCTTTAGGAAATAACATCGGTGTATACGTAAAAGATACAGCTCGTGTGAATGCTTTGTTTGCTCGTGCAGATGTAAAAGCGATGTTCCCTGCGAACTTAACGTTTGCTTGGGCAGCGAAAGGAATTCCAGCTAAAAATGGCGACGAGATTCTTTCTTTAGAAGCATTGAAAAAAGGCGAAGGTCAATCAGCTCCATTAGAGGGTGATGTGATTACAGATGCGGCGCAAGATTTCGATCAAGCAGGTCGTCCAGAGGTAACAATGGCGATGAACGGAACAGGTGCTCGTCTTTGGAAAAACTTAACAGGTGCTAACATTGGACGTCGTATCGCGATCGTTTTAGATGGTTATGTGTACTCTGCTCCAGTAATCAACGGTGAGATTCCAGGTGGTCGTTCTTCGATCTCAGGTAGCTTCTCTGTAGAAGAGGCAAAAGACTTAGCGAACGTATTGAAAGCAGGTAAATTACCAGCTCCGACACGTATCGTGGAAGATGCGTTCGTAGGTCCTTCATTAGGTGCGGAAGCAATCAACCAAGGTTATTTATCGATGGCATTGGGTTTATTATTAGTGATCGTGTTTATGATCGGTTACTATGGTACTCCAGGTTGGATGGCGAACTTAGCCTTGTTCTTTAACGTCTTCTTTATCGCTGGTGTTTTAGTTCAAATCCAAGCGGCTTTAACCCTTCCAGGTATCGCAGGTATCGTGTTAACACTAGGTATGGCGGTCGATGCGAACGTATTGATTAATGAGCGTATCCGCGAGGAATTACATAAAGGCAAAGGATTGCTAGATGCGAT
>JBEBBJ010000155.1:0-3192 GCA_041158445.1 Bacteroidota bacterium | reverse complement strand
GATTACTGAATCTGAATTGAGCGGAATTGATTCCTACCTGAAATCTCCAATCTTGTGCTACCAGTTTTTGTGAACACAAAATGGAGATTAAGCAGATAAAGGATATAGTTAATGGATGGGTTAGGTATTTTATTGTTTTCATACTATTGTGGTTAGGCAATTACCCGAAGGCAAAAGCAAGCTACATAAAAGGTTTTGGAATGCTAAATGCTGAAAAAATCAGCAACCTGGTAAATGTATTATATGCTCAATTACGTGCAATGGAGGTTGATTTTATGCTTTGCGGCTTTGGTAAATTATCAAGAAACTGATAATCTCACTTTCGGATTAGGATTGTCAATTTATTATTTGCAAAGGGCTTAAAAAGGTCTATTTAAATTTTGGTATATTGCCACACAATTGATGTAAAATGAAAATCTCCTACCTTGAAAATTATGCTGCTTTGAGCAAAAAAGCAGCTTCTTTTATTGCTGAAGAAGTACAGCATAACCCTGACTTACTATTTTGTGCTGCTACGGGTGGTAGTCCGACAGGCATGTATGCGGAAATGGCAAAAGAAAAGGAGATTTTTGGTCAGATGAGAGTAGTAAAAATGGATGAATGGGGGATAATTCCATCCGAGCATCCAGATTCGTGCGAGACCTATTTGAAAAAGCATTTATTGGGACCTTTGGAAATCGATGATAATCGCTATACCACGTTTGATACGAAGCCTGAGGTTGTGGAAGCTGAATGCCAACGAATGAATACATTTTTGGCCGAAAACGGAGCCTTGGATATTTGTATTTTAGGCTTAGGGAAAAATGGTCATATCGCATTTAATGAGCCTGCTGATACCTTACAGCCTTATTTTCACAAAGCTTTATTAGCTGAGACGACGATTGAACACGACCCTGCACTCTCACAAGGGGATGAACCGGCCTATGGATTATGTGTAGGTATGGAAGGAATTATGCAATCAAAAAAAATCATTTTCTTGATTACGGGAAAGGGAAAGCAAGAGGCTGTGAAGCGAATTATGGAACGTAAAATAGGAACCGATTGTCCTGCTTCTTTTTTATGGATGCACCCGAATGTGGAATGTTTAATTGATTCCTCTGCGGTCTAGTCTTTGTACGGATGGCGCTCGATCCAGTTAGCTTCCGGTTCTAGCAGGGGAAAAATCCAGGAAAGATTGCGATGAATTAGGCCAAAACGATGCCGCATAATCCCTTTTAGTTGTGTCGCTTTTGCCCCAATTGAACTCTTAATTTCAAGCGCTGTTCTGCCTAAAATAATCCGGCTAAACCCTTCAGCGATACCACATTCTACCATATCGTACAGCATATTCAGATAAAGCATTTTTTCACGCTGTATCGTTTCATCATATCCTAAGAAATACGTTTCTAATTCCTCCCCATGGCGTATGACAGTAGAAAATCCAACTAACTGATTATCTAGGAAATACCCTCGCAAGATAAAATCCGTTCCAACGTATTTTTTAAAGGTGGAAAAATGGTTTGAAGGCAGGATAAAGGTGTTGAATGGTGCATTCTCAGCCACATGTAGATAAAGAGCATATATCCTTTCTTCTAGTTCTACTATTTCCTCGTAACTAAGCTCTTTTCTAGTTAGGCCGTCCCCCTTTTTTCGACACCGTTTCCATTGGTCACGGTACTTTTTAGTCAAATCAGCCACATAATCATTTTCCGATTTCCACTTAGTGCGAATCTCAAAAACCATGTTTGGTTGTGAGCTGAATTGATAATCAGTTCCAAAGGCAGGGATATGGAAGGTCTTGATTTGGCCTTCATTAAAATCTTTAAATATGGTTAAATGAGGTTTATTAGTCCATTTTTCAACAATCTCACGCAGTTTTTCAACTAAAATTTTCTCGTCTACTTCAGGCAAAAATGCATAGGCATTTTGGCCACTCAACATATTATTTCCCACCAAAAGTAATTGCGATGCAAATTGCTTAAACAGAAAATTCCGCATCGCCGTTTTGATGGCATGATCTCTCTCTCCAAAACCAGTCAATTTTGCCAAATCAATCTCTTGAATCAAACTAGTAGCCACCAGTTTTTCGCCATCAAATATCCCCACGAAAGTACATTCCATATTTTCAGGCGAAGATTCCTCCAAAGTCTGTAAATAATTCCTCTGCAAAAAAAGGCAGGACGCCGCCACCTTATCCCAGTTTTCGGGTAATTCAGCTATTTTTTTGAAAAGTTGATGGGTGTAATTGGGACTCAAATGATTTGTTTAATGGGTGTGTAACACAAAAATTGTGAGAATTGTTCCGGACTAACTAACGACGCTCCGCGTCTTCAAAGCACAAAGAACAATGAATGGTAAATGGTTAATGATAAATGGTAAATGTGTCGTTCGAACTTTCTCCCTTCGGACTGACTGGCGACGCTTCGCGTCTTCAAAGAACAAAGCACAAAGCAAAAAGTACAAAGTATGTATCCGCTCCGCGGATGACCTTTTGAAATGTTTTGTCCTACGGACTGACAACTGTCCACTGGCTACTGATTACTGACGCTCCGCGTCATGTGGCCCCGGCGGGAATCGAACCCGCATCTAGCGTTTAGGAAACGCCTATTCTATCCGTTGAACTACAGCGCCAATATCTCCACTCTCTACTCTATAATCTATACTCTCTACTCTCTACTCTCCTTCAGGCATATACCCATCACTATGCCCCATCAAGTGATTTCCCTCTAGCCAGTTCGGGAAAATCTGCATGTGCTTGTCTTTTAATTGTCCCATGATCGTCTCGCGAAGTTCGGCTAAGTTGCTGCGTTGTTCGGCTGAGATGAAAACGGTTTTAGGTGTATTGGTTTGCCAGTGAGTGCGCTTTAAAAAGGCAGTCACACGGTCCATTTTACTTAATTCTACTTCGCCATCGATGCCCACCTCAGATCCTTCGAAGAAAATATCTTCGACAGGGAATAGGTCAATTTTATTGAAAACGAGGATGGTAGGTTTATCTCCTACACCCATTTCATTTAGAATACCTTGAACGACTTCGATTTGCTCCTCAAAATTCGGGTGGGAAATATCTACTACGTGTAATAATACATCTGCTTCGCGAACCTCATCTAAAGTAGACTTAAAGGATTCGATCAAGAGGGTAGGGAGCTTACGAATGAAACCTACGGTATCCGTTAATAAGAAAGGAATGCCTTCCCAAACTACCTTACGAAC
>JBEBBJ010000154.1:0-5590 GCA_041158445.1 Bacteroidota bacterium | reverse complement strand
CCTATCCGCAAGGAATTGGGCATGAAGACCTTCTTTAATTTATTGGGGCCTTTATTGAATCCAGCTAAAGTAACCAAGCAAATCTCCGGCGTCTATTCGCCCGAGGCCTTTGCTTTGTACGAAGGATTTTTTGCGGGTTCTGGCAAGCAATACGGGATCGTGTATGCGGAGGACGGCTACGACGAGATCTCGTTAACGTCAGCTTTCCGTTTGACGACTCCTGAAGGCGCGGCGATCTATAATCCATCCGACATCGGCTGTGATGTAGTGGCTCAGTCTGAATTATTTGGAGGCTCGAATGCGGAGGCTTCTGCGAATATGTTGTACAAGATTTTACAACGCAAAGGCACACCTGCCCAAACGCAAGCCGTTTTAGCGAATGCTGGAGCAGGTTTATATGTGGCAGGGAAGGCAGCCTCTTTAGTGGAGGGCTATGCTTTAGCGAAAGAGTCTTTGGAAAGCGGTCGCGCGTTCCAGGCTTTCAAGAAATTTATCATGGACTAGGATGAGCATATTAGACCAAATCATAGCAACAAAAAGACAGGAAGTGGCTGCTTGCAAAGCGCGCACCACGACAGCTCAGCTCGAAAAACAAGGATTTTTCGCGCGTGCTTGTCATTCCTTGTCGATGTCATTAATTCAGCCAGCTTCCACGGGAGTTATCGCTGAATTCAAGCGCAAATCCCCTTCCAAAGGCATCATCAACGATCGCTTGGGAGTGGATGTCGTAACACGTGGCTATGTGGAGGCGGGTGCGGCCTGTTTATCGGTGCTGACGGATGAATCCTATTTTGGAGGAACCTATGCTGATTTTGAATTAGCACGTCGTACAAATCCGAACACGCCTATCTTACGCAAGGACTTTATGGTCGATGAATACCAAATCATCGAGGCAAAATCCATGGGTGCGGACGTGGTTTTATTAATCGCGGCTGCCTTAAGTCCAGCGGAAATCAAAACATTAGGCACGCTAGCCCGTTCATTAGGAATGGAAACCTTGCTAGAGGTGCACGATCAAGAAGAATTGGATCGTTCCTTAGGAGATTATATTTCTGTGGTGGGGGTTAATAACCGAAACTTGAAGAATTTCTCGGAGCAAAATGTGGAGGCCTCGAAGGTTTTGGCAAGTAAAATTCCGAATCAATTTGTGAAAGTTTCAGAGAGCTGTATTTCAGGTCCAGAGATTATTAAAGAATTGAAAACCTATGGGTATCGTGGATTCTTGATAGGCGAAAGCTTCATGAAAACGGATAACCCAGGAAAAGCTTTAAGCGACTTTATTCAATAAGCATGAAGTGGAAAGTCTGTGGCATGCGGGATTTACAAAATATCCAAGAGGTAGCGGCTTGCGGTCCGGACTTTATGGGATTTATTTGGGTGGCTAAATCGCCTAGATACGTAGGTTCTGATTTTGTGATACCTACTTTGCCCGCGAACACAAAGGCGGTGGGGGTGTTTGTGAATGAAACCACAGAGCATATTATTGCGCTTTCAAAAAAAGCTGGTTTCTCCGTCGTGCAATTGCATGGCGAGGAGTCGCAAACAGAAATAGATACATTGAAAGCCGCCGGATTGCAAGTAATCAAGGCGATTAGTGTGGGTTCAGCCGCGGATTTCGACTTAATAGATCGACCTGATTTCTATCTATTTGATACGAAAAAAGGAGCGCAAGTAGGTGGAACCGGAGAGCATTTTGATTGGTCTTTGTTAGCGCATTACCAGCTTGACATTCCCTATTTTTTAGCGGGAGGTTTAAGCGCGGAAGATGTAGAAGAGGCAAAGAAATTGCCAGGATTATATGCCCTGGATTTTAATAGTAAACTCGAGCTGAGTCCAGGTTTGAAGGACATCGTGAAAGTAAAGAAAATTGTAAAACAGCAATAGATATGTCATTTAATGTAGATGAGCGTGGGTATTACGGGAATTATGGCGGCGCCTATATTCCAGAAATGTTGTATCCAAATGTCGAGGAATTACGTTCCCGCTATTTAGACATCATCGCGGAGCCGTCGTTTCAGACGGAATTCCACGCCTTATTGAAGGATTACGTGGGTCGTCCTACGCCTCTTTTCAAGGCGGAGCGTTTGTCTGCGAAATACAACACGAACATCTATTTGAAACGAGAAGACTTGTGTCACACGGGTGCACACAAAGTGAATAATACGATAGGCCAAATCCTAGTCGCAAAACGCCTGGGTAAATCCAAAATCGTTGCGGAAACAGGTGCTGGTCAACACGGCGTGGCTACGGCGACGGTTTGTGCTTTGATGGGCATGGAATGCATCGTCTACATGGGCGCTATCGACATCGAAAGACAAGCGCAAAATCGGGTTCTCAAACCCTAAAAGATGCCACAAACGAGGCCATGCGTCACTGGATTAATCATCCGGTAGACACCCATTACATTATTGGATCTGTGGTGGGACCACATCCTTATCCAGACATGGTGGCACGTTTTCAATCCGTGATTTCGGAGGAGATTCGTACCCAATTACAAGAAAAAGAAGGCCGTGATTACCCAGACTACGTGATTGCTTGCGTGGGTGGAGGATCCAATGCCGCAGGTGCTTTTTACCATTTCTTAGACGAGCCACGCACGGCCTTGATCGCCGCGGAGGCGGCTGGTTTAGGCGTGGAATCTGGCCATTCTGCTGCGACCACTTTCTTAGGAAAACCGGGTGTTTTACACGGTAGCAAGAGTTTATCGATGCAAACCGAAGACGGACAGGTGATCGAGCCTTATTCGATTTCTGCTGGTTTAGATTACCCGGGTATCGGGCCAATGCACGCGCATTTGTTCGAATCAGGTCGTGCGACTTTCTATGGTGTGACAGATGAGGAGGCCTTAGTGGCAGCGGTGGAATGCTCTCAATTGGAGGGTATTATTCCGGCTTTGGAGACGGCACACGCTTTGGCCGTATTCGAAAGATTACAAGCAAAACCGAATGAAATTGTGGTCGTAAATGTATCAGGTAGAGGGGATAAGGATTTATCGACTTACCAAAACCGTTTAAAATTGAATGACTAAGATGAATCGAATTTCAGCCCTTTTTGCCCAAGCTACTGAACCTGTTTTAAACGTCTATACAACGGCTGGTTTCCCTCGTTTCGAGGATACGATGACGGTTTTAAATGCCTTACAAGCAGGTGGTGTGGATATCATCGAAGTAGGCATGCCTTATTCTGATCCGGTGGCCGATGGCGAAACGATTCAGCTTTCGAATCAAGCGGCATTAGAGCAGGGAATGAGCGTGGCACATTTGTTTGCGCAATTGAAAGATATGCGCAAGACCATCACGGTTCCTGTCCTTTTAATGGGGTATATTAATCCTGTTTTGCAATACGGCGTAGAGGCTTTCTGTGCGAAATGTGCGGAAATAGGAGTGGATGGATTGATTTTGCCGGATCTTCCGATGGTGGAATACGAGGCGTCTTACCGCGAAATTTTTGAAAAATATGGTTTATACAACATTCTTTTAATTACCCCTCAAACGAACGATGAGCGTATTCGCCACATCGATTCGGTTTCCAAAGGCTTCATCTACATGGTATCTTCGGCGAGTACGACTGGGGCGAAAACGGGGATATCATCTGATCAAGAACTTTATTTCGAAAGAATTGCCGCGATGAACTTACAGAACCCGCGTTTAATTGGCTTTGGTATTTCAGATCATGAGAGTTTCATGAAGGCATCTAAGAATGCCTCTGGGGCGATTATTGGTAGTGCATTCGTGAAGATGATCGCACAGGCCAAAGACCTTAGCGCTGAGATAGTTGACTTTGTTCAATCCATCAAGGGTAAAAAGTAAGCAAATGTTTTTGGAAAGAAATATTTTTCCTATCTTTGCAACCCCAATCAGACGATCTTATGCACAAGTGGGCCGCTAAGCGCTGATTATCATCAAATAAAAATTAGTTCAGATGAGCGATTTAATTAAATTCGTAGAGCAAGAAAACGCAGCACGTAGAGGAGAACACCCTGAATTCGCTGCAGGAGACACAGTTAACGTACACGTGAAAATTCGTGAAGGTAACAAGGAGCGTATCCAGGTTTTCCAAGGTTTAGTTATCCAACGCAAAAATTCGGGTGCTGGTGAGTCTTTCACAGTTCGTAAGATCTCTAACGGTATCGGTGTTGAGCGTATTTTCCCAATCTTGTCACCAAACATCGACAAAATTGAAGTATTACGTCGTGGTAAAGTACGTCGTGCACGTTTATTCTACATGCGTGGTAAGCAAGGAAAAGCGGCTCGTGTTAAAGAAAAGAAAAAATAGGTTTGAGATTTTTTATATAGTAAAAGAGCTGTTCAGAAATGAGCAGCTTTTTTTATGCCCTCAGGTCAGTAATCTCGATTAGATTTTTACTTTTGTAGGTAAATTAAACCTATTAAAAATGAAATCATCAGCTGCGAATCGCCGCGACTTCCTGCATCAAGCCGGAATGTTAGGCGGAATGGCTTTTTTACCCTCTTCCATTAAAGACCTAACGAAATCTTTTGCCCCGCAACAGCCGGAACGCATCATCGCGCCGCGCCTTAAATTCGGTGTAGTAGGAATTAACCACGGCCATATTTATTCGATGGCGAATTCGATCATTCGAGGCGGTGGGGAGTTTGTCTCCTATTACGCTAAAGAACCGGATTTAATCAAAGACTTCGCGAAACGTTACCCTCAAGCTAAGCTTGTGAAGAGCGAAGCAGAGGTCTTAGAAGATCCTTCTATCAAACTGGTCCTTAGTTCCATCACACCGAATGAGCGCGCTCCGTTAGGAATCCGCGTGATGCAGCATGGAAAAGATTACATGGTTGACAAGCCAGGCATCATTAGTTTAGAGCAATTAGCGGAGGTTCGCAAGGTCCAAAAAGAAACGAATCGGATTTATTCCATCTCCTTCAGCGAGCGTTTTGAGAATAAGGCGACGGAGCTAGCCAGCCAATTGGTTGCACAAGGTAGAATCGGAAAAGTGATGCAGACCTTGGGAACAGGGCCTCACCGCATGAGCGTTAATTCGCGTCCTGACTGGTTCTTTGATACAAAATATTACGGTGGAATCATCACGGATATTGCCTCCCACCAAGTGGATCAATTCTTGCATTTCACCGGTTCGACACAAGGAGAAGTAGTCGCTTCCCAAATCGCGAACCACCACCACCCCCAATACCCGAAATTCCAGGATTTTGGCGATCTAATGCTTCGTAGCAATAAAGGCTCGGGCTATATTCGCGTGGACTGGTTTACCCCGGACGGGTTAAATACCTGGGGAGACGGCAGACTGACCATTCTAGGAACAGATGGCTATATGGAAGTACGTAAAAACACGGATATTGCTTCTCCGCACGGTACAGGTAGCCATTTATACGTGGTGACAAACAAAGAAACCTTGTACATCGATTGCAAAGACGTTAATCTTCCTCATGGAGAATTACTGGTAAACGATGTCTTGAATAGAACAGAGACGGCGATGACACAAGCGCATTGTTTCTTATCCACGGAACTAGCATTGATTGCCCAAAAAAATGCAACTAACATATCTATCAAAGCATGAAAAGGAGAAAATTTATCAATAACCTAGCCCTTAGTGCCGTAGGTA
>JBEBBJ010000153.1:0-3286 GCA_041158445.1 Bacteroidota bacterium | reverse complement strand
GCCTCTCACAACGAATCCGTTTCCTTCGAAATCGAAGTCGTATTCGTCAGTTAAGTTTTTTCCAATGTTGATTTTCTCCGTCGGGAAAGAATGGTCGAAACTTTGTTCGAATGCAACGGCTTTAGGTGCTGAATAAGGAATGCTTACGGCATTTTCGGAAACGGAACCGCCGTTATTTTGAATGTTTTGTAAAGCGTGTTTAAAACCGATTTCATAGACATCGTTTAAGGACGTAGACGTGTATTTGAAGTCAATGTCTTCTGCCTCTTTCAAGCCTAATTTCCAATAAGCGGGTATTTTATCGTAGCCGATCATGGCGCCTAAAATCCCTCCAGCTGAAGATGGGTTGCAGTCTGCATCTTGTCCACAGCGAGTGGAGATTTCTAGCGTTTTCGTGAAATCGCCATTCCCGTACAATAATCCCATCACGACATAAGCGGAATTCACCGTGGCATCGATGTTAAACGGAGCGAAAACGCCGTCTGGGCAGCCGATGTCGTTTGCCCATTTGTTTTGGACTTCTAACCACGTTTTTGTCCAGTCGTTCGGGTATTGTTTGTGCCATTTAATGACATCAGCAATGCATTTGTAGTATTGGCTGTTCGCTGGAATGGTTTTTAATGCTTCAGAAACCACTTTGTTGATGTCATTGTGGATGAAGGCCAAAGTATAGCAAGCCCCTAAATACACCCCACCATAATAGCCATCTCCGTAGTTCATGATGTGACCGATTTTGTCGGAGATTTTAGAGGCGGCATTCGGCATACCAGGTGACATTAGACCAGCAAAGTCGCACTCGATTTGGTAATCAATACAATCGGCATGCGGGTTATTTTCCCAGTATCCAGACGCTGGGGGCATCATTCCGTTTAGGATATTGTAACGTCCAGCCTGATTCGCATGCCAAAGTGCATATCCCGCCTTTGCATAAGCTTTCGCATGTGATTCGATGGGCGCATTCAAACCCTCTTTTTCGAATACTTCCACGAAAGTCAAATCCATGTACAAGTCATCGTATAATCCAGGATTATTAATCATGGTGTTTTTTAAATAGCCATCGTACCACGGAATAGGGTGGTAGGAATTGATCATCGTGCCATTATAACGGAATTCGACAGGTCCGCCAAAGGTCACACCAATCGTTTGGCCAGCCCAGCCTCCCTTGATTTTGTCTTTCAAAACCGCTTTGCTCATCGAGATATTCTGAGCTTGAGCGGATAACGCGATTAAACAGAAGAAGAGTATTTTTTTCATTAGTTTAAGTTTTGATACACGTAGTTGTGCATCAGTTTTTGGATGAATTCTGTGTGTTTAATGCTCGTGCCTATCGTGGCATTCACTGATTTCGATGGGTCGATTCGGGTGAAACCTTTGTCGTCCACAAAGACGTGAACTTTCTCAGTGGTGAATAATTCCGGATGGGCCTCCATTCCGATGGCTACTGGGTCAAAAAGGGTAGGCGTCTCTTGCCCCCACAAGACATATAATCCCTGCATCGCACTCGTCAAAGGCGACTGGCGCATCAATAATTTTAATCGATTTTCTGCCGATAACTTGACCATTGCCGTCACATCCAGTCCGGCATAAATGATGTTTGCCCCTGACTGAACGAAGGTTTTTGCTGACGGAATATCACAGGTCACGTTCCACTCCGCATCGATTTTTGTGCTACCATCGTAGCCTATTTTAAAGGAACCAAACATCGCATAGATGGCCTTCGCCTTCTGCAATTCTGTTCCTAATGGTGCCAAATTTGTGACAGGTCCTACTGAGAAAATAATGACTTCTCCCGGATATTTTTTCAGTTGAGAACGGATGAATTCGGTGGCATCCGGGGCTTTTGTTTTCAAGGGAGGTAGCCCGATCGCCTGGCGGTATTGGTTGTTGAATTCTGGGCGTTCTTTGGGCTTAAAACCCTTTGCCCAATAAAACTGATCAGCATACCAATTCGCTCTCTCCGAACTATTCGAGGTGTTTTTTCCCACATAAACGGGGATTCGCGTTTCCCCTGTGACAGCTAGAAATTTATTGGCTAAGATAGCTCGATCGTCCGTTCGTCCATAGCAGGTAGTGATTCCTAAAATCTCATAGCGATCCTGTAGCGTTAATAAATATCCCAAGGCGTACGCATCGTCAATATCATCGCCGAGGTCACAATCGAAAATAACTTTTTGGCGCTGCTGTGCTACTAGTGAAAAACTGACAAGAAGGAATAGAATCAATTTCTTCATAGCTCTTCTAGTTTTGGCATCGAAGCTTGTGCCCCTAATCGGGTTACGGAAATCGAAGCGGCTTTACAGGCAAATCTGATCGCTTCAGGAAAGTCCATTCCTTCCGACAATCCCACCACTAAAGCCCCATTGAAGCAATCCCCGGCAGCCGTGGTATCTTGAGCGACCACTTTCGAGACAGGAATGTGCTCCGTTTCGTAGGCTGTTTTGTAGAGGGCTCCTTCTGCTCCTAAAGTAATAATCACGTGTTGAACGCCTTTATTCAAGAGTATATTCGCTGCATTTTCCGCAGAAATGAGATCCTTCACATGAATACCGGTCAGCAATTCTGCTTCGGTCTCATTGGGCGTGATGGCGTATAAATGTGGGTATAATTCTGCTGGTAAATCAGCCGCTGGTGCCGGATTTAATACGACTTTCAGGCCTTTTTTTGCGGCTTTCTCTGCTGCATAGGCCACCGTTTCGAGTGGCGTTTCCAGTTGAATTAATACGAAATCTCCCGGCTCGAATATTTCAGACGCCGCATCGATGTCTGCTTTCGAGAGGCAATTATTCGCCCCTGAAGCTACGGTGATGCAGTTTTCGCCTTGGGCATCCACATTAATTAAAGCCACACCAGACGGCGCAAATGGATCTTGCGTCACGAAACGCGTGTGAATTCCCTCGTTTTTGAATTGTTGTAGGGCCGTCTCCCCAAACACATCCTTCCCCACCTTGCACACAAAATGCACCTCGCCTCCTAGGCGCGCCGCAGCCACTGCCTGATTCGCCCCTTTGCCCCCCGGATTCATAAAGAAGTCCCCGCCTAAAACGGTTTCTCCTGGGGCGGGCAAATGCCCTGATTTGATCACCATGTCGGTGTTAGAACTACCGATAATTGTGATTTTCGTCATTTTCGCTTGGTTTTATCGTATTTATTCTCTGTAAATTAATAATTATTTTCCAAAATCCTGTCTTAACTTTGCATCGTGAAACGCATCGTCGCTCTTTTACTGTTCTTAGCTATGCAGGTTCCCTTGATGAATCAATGGGGTGCCGTGGCATACTACCGCATT
>JBEBBJ010000152.1:0-3913 GCA_041158445.1 Bacteroidota bacterium | reverse complement strand
AAGCTCCAAGTTATTATAGAAGACCTGCACGTAAGTGTGGGTCTTTTTTTATGTCAAAAAAGTATCCAGTAACCAGTAGCCGGTAGTCAGTAATCAGGATAAGAGTAGAGATTATAGAGTATAGTTGAGACCACCGGATACCGACTACCGATTACCGACTACTGGCTACCGACTACCGACTACTGGATACCGACTACTGACTAGCGACTATACTCTACACGAAGTGCAAACCCCCTGAATCAACAAATTGCTCTCCTGCTTAATAAATCCAGCTGGAAGAACAATGGTTGGGATGTGTACGGTTTCTAGACAGGTAGTTTGGCCACATTGGTTGCATTTGAAATGCACGTGGTCGTGCTGGTGGTGATGATCACCTTGGTGACATAATTCTTTACACAGGGCGTATTTAATGCCTCCATTATCATCTAATACTTTGTGTAATAGTCCTGAAGTAAGGAAAGTCTTGAGTGTACGGTAGATGGTGACACGGTCGTATTGCTCACTCAGCTTTTGTTCAATATCTCCCTGACTTAAGGCAAAATCCACCGCTTGAAAAGAAGACAGAACGTCTAATCTGCAAGGGGTTGATCGTAGATCAAAGTCTGAAAGGGAATAAGTGGAACTCATTTAGCCTAAATGTTCGGTTTGCAATTTGACCATATTTTGGTAAATACCTGATTTCTTCTTCATTAAATCTTCGTGTGAACCTGATTCTACGATCTTGCCTTCTTCCATCACGATGATTAAATCAGCTGAACGAATGGTAGATAATCGGTGTGCGATGATCAAACTCGTTCGGTTTTTCATGAGCTCTTCTAATGCTGACTGTACCCACTTTTCTGATTCAGAATCGAGTGCACTGGTTGCTTCGTCCAATAATAAGAACTTCGGGTTTTTGAGAATGGCGCGGGCAATCGCGATGCGTTGTCTTTGGCCACCTGATAATTTTACGCCGCGTTCACCTACCATGGTATCCCATTTTTCCGGGAAGGATTCGACGAATTCTTTGGCGTAGGCTAATTCAGCAGCGGATTCTATTTCTTCTTGGGTAGCGCCTGGTTTACCGTAGGCAATATTTTCACGGATGGTTCCACCGAATAGAAGTACTTCTTGCGGAACAAGTGCGACCATTTTACGCCATTCGGTGATATCAATGTCCGCGATGGAACGATCTCCCAAAGAAATAGAACCTGACGAAGGTTCGTAAAAACGCATCAACAATTGGGCAAGTGTCGATTTACCTGTACCTGAGGTGCCTACGATAGCTACTTTTTGGCCTGGTTCAATGGTAAAGTTGATTCCTTTAATGATTTGAACCGATGGGCGTGAAGGGTAGGAGAACTCGAGGTCTTGTACTTTTATTTGGCCGAAAGCGACCGCAGAAGAAGTCGTATCACGCGTCAAATCAATCTCCGATGGATCACCTAAGATTTCTAGAATACGGTCTGAGGCACCAATGGTCTTCTGTAATTGGGCATAAATATCGCCTAAACCACCCACGGAGCCTCCGATGAAGGCCGTGTAGAAAATAAAGGTTAATAGATCTGCTAAGATTAAATCACCTTGGGCCACAAGAGCGGCACCGTACCAAACGACCCCTACGATTCCACCGAATAAAGCAAAGATTACAAAGCTTACAAAACCTCCACGTAGCGTTGCAGCTTTCAAAGCTTCGCCTAAGACCTTATTTAAGGAAGTGGTGTAGCGATCTACCTCGTATTTTTCGTTGGTGAAGGCTTTGACTGCTTGGATAGAGGTCAAGGTTTCTTCGACGATGATATTGGTGTTGGCGAGTTCGTCTTGGGCTTTTTTGGAAATCTTACGGATGAACTTACCGAATACAATCGCAGAAATTACTAAGACCGGGAAAGTGGCTAACATGAACAAAGTCAGCTTCCAGGAGATATAGGTAATTAACGCCACGCCGCCTACGAGGGTAAATACCTGGCGGAAGAATTCGGCTAAGGTGATTGATAAAACGTCTTGTAATTGCGTAATATCTGACGTGATGCGGCTCATTAACTCACCTACACGTCTTTTCTCGAAATGGAAAATGGGAAGGGTGATGATTTTAGCGTATAAAGTCTGACGCACATCTCGCATGGCCTTCTCTGAGACTTGCGCAAAGGTATAGATGCGGAAGAATGAGAGGATGGCTTGGACGATTAAAACCGCGAAAAAGAACAGGGTTACCTCGTTGATTTTATACTCGGATTTGCCTTCGATGACCTTTGTCATTTCACCGATTAAAAGGGGAAAGCTTAGGGTTGTTAGATTAGAAAGCAAGAGAAAGGCCATTCCGATAATGAAGGTCCACTTATAGGGAACGACAAAACGGAAAATCTTGATGGCCTTGGAAAGACCTTGTTTACTTACTTTAACGGCATCTTTTGGATCTACTCCTCCGCCTATATCACCGTGCTGTTTTTTTGCCATTTTATTTTTTATCTGCTTCGCCGCGGTAGCCTGAATCGAGGAATAGTCGATTCGCTTCCGGGTCAGTCAATATCTTTGCTAATGTTGTCTTAGGCTTTTGTTTCCAATAGGAATCCACAATTCGCCATCCTAACCATCGGCCAATGCCGCCTGGACATGCTGGGCCAATTTCGGTCGTTTTTGGTCGTTCGTCTAGGTACTTTGACTTGACTGCCTTATCGCTATTGAATAACAATTTACGATCAATAAAATGTTCCCAAACTTCTTTTTGGAAGGCATTCGTCTCCGCAATTTCTTGTTGCGTATAGCCAAAAAGGAGGCTATCAGGTACGGATGGCAAAATCGTTTTCGTGAAAACGTAGCCCTTTCCATACCAAATCATATCGCTTAATAAACTGACATCGTTGTCTGTTTGTTTAATCAAATAGGCAGAATACTGCAGGATGATTTGAGCTACCAGCGCTTGAGGTTCTAGCTTACGCAGCTGGTATTCGTAGACATTAGGGGCCTTGTAAAGACCTTTCGAGCCCATAAAGTAGTCTAAACCCACGATAATCAGGGAGTCCGAAACGACTAAATTTTGGGCAGTATATTCTCCGCCACCTATCCCACCAAATCCCGAGAATACGGTTCTGATTTTGGGTGTTTTAACACCTGGAAACTCTTGCTGAATCTTAGTGAAGGCCTCTTTTAACTCTTTTTCTAGCGCATCACCGCCGAAAAAACCAGCCTCTTGACTTTGATCATAGAACTTGCGTAAGTCCGGATTTGCATACAAACGGAATAAATCCTGCGCTAGGCACCGAAATAGCCCACGCTGATTTCGGGGTGCTTCGACAACAAATTCGCCATTTCTGCCTCCGATTTCGCGGATGCCATTTCTCGCTCTACACGCTGGAAATCCCACTCGATGGTAATGGCCGTAGCCTCCTTTTCTGAAGAACAGGACCAAAGCAGCAAACTGAAAAGTACAGCGTAGAGAATTTTCATTATCCTAAACGAGCTAGCAATTCTTGTAAGGATTGAATCTTGGTTTCTGCGTCAGCTAATTTCTGTCTTTCGCGCTCCACTAAATCTGGTTTCGCATTCGCCACGAATTTCTCGTTGGCTAATTTTGCCTCTACTGATTTTTTGAACCCTTGCAGGTAGGCTAACTCCTTCTCTGATTCCGCCTTTACAACGGCAGGATCTTCGTCATTCGCTAATGGAACGAAGAATTGATCCGCCTTTACAACGAAAGTTTGGGCATCAGCTACCGCATCAGAAACAAAGGTGATAGACTCTAGGTTCGCTAGTTTCACTAAGATGGCTTCGACAGGGGCATAAGCCGCTTGATTCTCTGCTTTAATGTGAAGTGCTAACGCTAACTTAGGCGATAACTGTTTCGAATTACGAATCTCGCGAATCTTCGTTACCACTTCGAAAACGACATCGAATTGAGCCACTAGCGCAGTATCAACAGGGCCTGCTATTGGGA
>JBEBBJ010000151.1:0-3708 GCA_041158445.1 Bacteroidota bacterium | reverse complement strand
CTTAATCCATTATGATAATGGGGCTAAAGGTATTTTACATTGCTCCCAAATCTGCAACGGTGAGGAAAACGACTTCAACTTCCGTATCTATGGAAGTAAAGCGGGAATTACCTGGCACCAAATGGAGCCGAATACGATGGTATTTAGGACGCGCGACGAAGGAGCGCGGATTATTCGTACGGCCGTAGGCCAGCTATCTCCGGCAGCAAATGCGCATACGCGTCAGCCAGCAGGTCACCCAGAAGGTTATGTGGAGACTTTTGCGAATATCTACCGCAACTTTGCTTTTGCACTAAGAGCAAGATGGGAAGGCAAAGCGCAAGATCCGATTTATGATTTCCCAGGCATTGACGAAGGAATCATGGGTATGGCCTTCATCGAAAATGTGGTGAGATCTGCCCAAGACAATACAAACAAGTGGACAAAATTTGAACTATAATATAACCATGACTAAAATCAAAGTTGGAATCGTAGGAACCGGTTTTATCGGACCCGCTCATATCGAGGCGTTACGCCGTTTACCTAATATTGATGTAGCTGCGCTTTGTGAGGTTACCATCGAACTAGCTGAGGCGAAAGCGAAGCAATTAGGCATTGGCCGCTGGTATACCTTTGAAGAATTATTAAAGCAAGACGATATTCAGTGTGTACACATCTGTACGCCTAACTTCTTACACTACTCTCAGTCGAAAGCGGCTTTATTAGCTGGGAAGCACGTGGTGTGTGAGAAGCCTTTGGCAAAAGACCTACACGAAGCAGAAGAATTAGTCGAATTAGCGGCTAAAACAGGTTTAGTGAATGCGGTTCACTTTAACTTACGCTACTATCCTTTAGTGCGTCAAATGAAGACGATGCGCGAGAAAGGTGATTTAGGCGAAATCTATTCGATCATCGGTAGCTACTTACAAGATTGGTTATTCTACAATACCGATTATAACTGGCGTTTAGAGCCGGACAAATCAGGTGATTCCCGCGCTATCGCCGATATCGGATCACACTTATTAGACGTTATCGAATACATCACAGGATTGAAAACAGTCGAAGTAATGGCTGATTTCAACACGGTTCACAAGGTGCGTAAGAAGCCTTTGAAGCCAGTAGAGACGTATTCAGGCAAAATGTTGCAACCAGAAGATTATGCGGATGTACACATTAATACGGAAGACCATGCGAACGTTTTATTACGTTTTGACAATGGAAACCGTGGTTGTGTGACCGTATCACAAGTTTCAGCGGGTCGCAAGAACCAATTGAAATTAGAGATCTCTGGTTCGAACAAGACTTTTGCCTTTAACTCAGAATCCCCTAACGAGATGTGGATTGGTAACCGTGATCAAGCGAACCAAGTGTTGATGCGCGATCCATCTTTGGCTTACCCAGAAGCAACTGCATTGATGACTTTCCCAGGAGGTCACAACGAAGGATTCTCTGATACATCGAAACAATTATTCAAGGAAGTATACGCAGCTGTAGAAGCTGGTAAGCAACCTGATAATCCGAAATACCCTACTTTTGCTGACGGATACCGTGAATTACTAATTTGCGAGCGCATTTTAGATTCAACGCGTTCTCAACAATGGGTTAAAATCTAAACCTCAATTCTATGAAAACGATACAAGGGCCAGCGATATTTTTGGCACAATTTATGGGCGACGAAGCCCCATTTAATTCCTTAGACAGCATCACCACGTGGGTCGCTTCTTTAGGTTACAAAGGCGTGCAGATTCCTTCATGGGATTCACGTTGCATCGACCTACAGAAAGCCGCAGAATCAAAGACGTATTGCGATGAGATCGTAGGGATGTTAGCTGCCAAAGGCTTACAAATCACCGAATTATCTACGCACCTTCAAGGTCAATTAGTTGCGGTTAACCCCGCTTATGACCTAGGATTCGATGCTTTTGCTCCAGATTCCGTAAAAGGAAATCCGAAGGCACGTACCGAATGGGCAATCCAACAATTAAAATACGCAGCGAAAGCCTCTCAAAACTTAGGCTTAAATGCACACGCTACTTTCTCAGGCGCTTTAATGTGGCACACGGTATATCCTTGGCCACAACGTCCAGCTGGATTAGTCGAGCAAGGATTCAAAGAATTAGGTCGCCGTTGGTTACCTATCTTAAATACCTTCGATGAGTGTGGCGTAGATTTATGCTACGAGATTCACCCAGGTGAAGATTTACACGATGGTGTAACATTCGAGATGTTCTTAGACGAGGTAAAAGGCCACAAGCGCGCGAATCTATTGTATGATCCATCGCACTTTGTTTTACAGGCTTTGGACTACAAACAATACATCGACTTCTACCACGAACGCATCAAAATGTTCCACGTAAAAGACGCCGAATTCAATCCGACAGGAAAACAAGGCGTTTATGGTGGCTACCAATCGTGGATCAACCGTGCCGGCCGTTTCCGCTCATTAGGCGACGGACAAGTCGATTTCAAAAGCATCTTCTCTAAATTAACCCAATACGGATACGACGGATGGGCTGTTTTAGAGTGGGAATGCTGCATCAAAGATCCAGTTCAGGGAGCAACAGAGGGGGCGCCGTTCATCGCGAGCCACATCATCAAAGCAACCGAGAAGGTATTTGATGATTTCGCTGGAACCGGAGCTGATGAAGAGTTCAATAAGAAGATCTTAGGTCTATAAGACTTAACTCATTATTCAATAAAAAAGCCCCTGAATTTACAGGGGCTTTTTTTATTCCTTCGATAACACATAAATAAACCAAGAGGCAGATAACAAGACCACATTCTTAATGATGTATTGTCCTGTCAAAGTCAGGGTTAAAAAGGATTGCCAGGTTTCATTTGGCAAGAAAATGATAGGCAAAAATGTCGTAAACATATGCGCAATCATCACCCAAAAAGCGATTTTCGTCAAGCGCGGGAACAACCATAAAAAACCGATGGCACACTCCCCTATTCCTAAAATTACTAGAAACGTCTGAATGCCCATAAAGGGTTCTAACGTTAGGTTGAAAAGCTTCGTCACCAATCCTTCAGCCGGAGAAGTGCCCACTACTTTCAAAAGTCCAAACCAGATATAAACCAAAGCGATCATCGCTCGGTTCATCCAAGCAGCCGTTTCTAAGGCCTGCAAGCGTGTTTTGCTGATGGATACCATGACTTATTGCGCTCCGTCCGCGTTCGCTTTTTGTACAGCATGGTATTCGATCTGTCTGGGAAGAATGCCGCTAACACAGTTGCTGCAGCATAAGAGAACGTGGAGTGACCAGATGTATAACTTGGGAAATTAGGTAAACCCACCGATGTTTTTAGGCCAAACTGCTGAGGACGAGGACTATAATAGAAATACTTTGTCTCCCAACAGGCGATCCCAGCATCCATTAGAGCCGTACCTACATAAGCTAACATGCGGGCCATCCGAACTTCTGAATATTTTGCATCTACTCCAGCTTGACAAGCGTAGCGATGCCAGTGTCCTGGAGGAGTGTATGAACCCGGTCCATCTGCCCAATAGTTAGCGATGGCAGCTTGCTCTCTCGTTTGGCTTTCATGAATCCGCTGTAATTCAGCTAAATCAGCAGTAAATTCAGTAGAACCCGGCAAATATGGAATCGCTGGACGAATAGATTCTAAGGTTGCACGGTCAAAATTCCAAGTCTTCACCGCACCATAATTAGGCAACATAGGGGGACGAGCTGGTAATTCTTGACTTGCCCAAAGCGTAGTCAATCC
>JBEBBJ010000150.1:0-3408 GCA_041158445.1 Bacteroidota bacterium | reverse complement strand
GCTTCCCAATAATCAGGTAAATCAGCATCTAATTCGTGTACACCTTGAAAAGCGTGGTGCTTCAGGTGGAAATTCTTAAATGAAATAGCGGTAGGAAAAAGAGAGGGGAAATTCGCAATGATCCCCGCAAATACGTTCCATCCATCCTTTTTGAATATCAAATTGTGTGCTGATTCGTGAATACATACGAATAGGGTATGCGTAGGGAAAGCCCCAAAAATCCACGCCACACCTACAATTGCCCACCAAGGATAATCTTTGATAAAGTAGGCCATGGCAATTTGCATTCCTACACAGGCTAGGATCCAAACAAAAGTCATCGGATTCTTTCCTATCAAATTTTTCACCTCCGGATGCGCTCTTACGATGGCACGCGTTCGAACTCTATGTGGCTCTGGGCCTTCCACCCAATTAAAATCTTTCACTTCTGACATAATGATCTCAATTTTAGAATGTAAATATACCACATCTCGCCATTTTTTCCGTTCGATAAAAGATTTTAAATCAAAAGGTGACAATATGTCACAAAAGGCTTTGGCAATCTAAAATGGCATATTCCTTGTATAAATGCTCACAAAATATTTAAAAATAATCATGGGAAAAATTATTGGAATTGACTTAGGAACCACCAACTCATGTGTGGCGGTAATGGAAGGGAACGAGGCAGTCGTTATTGCAAACTCAGAAGGTAGACGTACGACTCCATCGATCGTTGCATTTTTAGAGAACGGCGAACGTAAAGTAGGAGATCCTGCTAAAAGACAAGCGATTACAAATCCACAAAACACGATTTCATCTGTGAAGCGATTCATGGGTAAAAAATACTCAGAGGTAAGCTCTGAATTAAAAACGATTTCTTACTCAGTAGAGCAAGGAAACAATGACACTCCACGTGTTCGTATCGGTGATCGTTTATACACACCTCAAGAGATTTCAGCGCAGATTTTGACAAAAATGAAGCAAACAGCTGAGGACTATTTAGGCCAAACAGTAACTGAAGCCGTTATCACGGTTCCAGCTTACTTTAACGATGCAGAACGTCAAGCGACTAAAGAGGCAGGTCAAATCGCTGGTTTAGAAGTAAAACGTATCATCAACGAGCCTACAGCAGCTGCTTTAGCATACGGTGTAGACAAAGGTGGTAAAGACATGAAAATCGCTGTATTCGACTTAGGTGGCGGTACATTCGACGTTTCAGTACTTGAATTAGGGGATGGTGTATTCGAAGTAAAATCGACTGACGGTGATACGCACTTAGGTGGTGACGACTTTGACCAAGTGATCATTAACTGGTTAGCAGAAGAATTCATCGCTGACGAGAACATCGACTTACGTAAAGATCCAATGGCTTTACAACGCTTAAAAGAAGCGGCTGAAAAAGCGAAGATCGAATTAAGCTCGAGTGCTTCTACAGAAATCAACTTACCGTACATTATGCCGGTAAATGGTATTCCGAAACACTTAGTACGCTCATTAACACGTGCTAAATTTGAGCAAATCGCTGATAGCTTAATCCAACGTACCTTAGAACCTTGTAAGCGTGCGATGAAAAACGCTGGTTACACGAACTCTGATATCGATGAGGTCATCTTAGTAGGTGGTTCGACTCGTATTCCACGTATTCAGGAAGAAGTGGAGAAGTTCTTTGGCAAAAAGCCTTCAAAAGGAGTGAATCCAGATGAGGTAGTTGCGATCGGAGCTGCTATCCAAGGTGGTGTATTAACCGGAGAAGTGAAAGACGTTCTTTTATTAGACGTAACACCTCTTTCTTTAGGTATCGAAACAATGGGTGGTGTATTCACGAAATTGATTGAAGCAAACACAACGATTCCTACGAAGAAGTCGGAGACATTCTCAACGGCAGCGGATAACCAACCTTCAGTAGAATTAAACGTACTTCAAGGTGAGCGTCCAATGGCGAAAGATAACCGTTCATTAGGTCGTTTCCACTTAGATGGTTTACCACCAGCACAACGTGGTGTACCTCAAATCGAAGTAACTTTTGATATCGATGCGAATGGTATCTTAAACGTATCTGCAAAAGACAAAGGAACAGGTAAGGAGCAAAAAATCCGTATCGAGGCTTCTAGTGGCTTGACAGATGAGGATATCGAGAAGATGCGTAACGAAGCGAAAGCAAACGAAGCATCAGATAAATTAGAAAAAGAAAAAGTAGAAAAAGTAAACCAAGCGGATGCTTTGATTTTCCAATCTGACAAGCAATTGAAAGAATACGGTGAGAAATTATCGGAAGGAAATAAAACAGCGATTGAAGGTGCTTTAGCTGAATTAAAAGTAGCACATGCTTCACAAGATTTAGCAGGTATCGATGCAGGTTTAGAAAAATTAAACGCAGCTTGGACAGCAGCATCTCAAGAGATGTATGCAGCAGGTGCTGGCGCTGAAGGTGGAGAGCCTACAGCAAATGCAGATGGAAATGGTTCTGACGGCGGCGCGGAAGATGTTTCTTTCGAAGAAGTAAAATAAGCCTAAGCGGTAAAATAAAAGCCCGGTCTATCACTAGATCGGGCTTTTTTTATTCCATATCTCTAATCTCTACTCTCTTATCTATTATCTACTATACCATCCCACAACTTAAGTCTCACCTGTAAAGATTCAACGGCGGCTTGCGTAGCACGTGCCCATTTTTCCTCCTCATCACCGCACAGATAATCCATCATGCGATACGCTAATTCACTGTGATGACCACCGTCTACTTCAATGTGACGCTCTAGGTAATAAACTAAGGTTTCTACCTTCTCCGGCGCATCTCTTTTCAATTGATCCACAATTACTTGGAACATTTCAGGGATAATGTCTTCTCTTCCAAAAGTAAAGATGGCAGCCACCTCTTCAGGAGTTCTATTTTGAATCGCAGAAAAAGTGAAGCTTAAAAATTGCTTCACAGACTCCGGAATAGACGCCTTAGGTATGGCCAAAAGCAATTCATCTAAACTTGCATACGTTCTCAACTCTTGTAGAAAAGGAGAGGGCATGAAAGACAATTCTTCCATGGCACGTAAATAAAGCTCAAAATGACTGATATATACACCATTTTGGTCTACATCCGACTCTTCACCTAAAACAATTTCGTTAATTAAGTAACGAACTTCAGCGGGGCCTTTCGGATTCCAAGGAAGTTCAACGCAGGTAAATTCTTGCTGCAACTTCTTAACTAAGGACATAAAATCCCAAACAGCAAAAACGTGATGCTGCATAAATACCTCTAATTCAGCTGGACTTTGAATGAAGGAATTAATTGGATGTTGAACTAATGCCTCACGTAGGGGCGCAATCGTATTTTTTAGGCGGTCTATTTGTGTACTCATATTATTCGTGGATAGCTCGATCACGTAGATGTAGTCGCTGTCCGTTTCTATTGTTTTTTAATGATAAAATCTCGGCCAT
>JBEBBJ010000149.1:0-6291 GCA_041158445.1 Bacteroidota bacterium | reverse complement strand
TCCCGTGTCCGTAAAGCTGTTCATGTCAGTGCGAAGGCCGGCACTTAGACCTAATTTGGAGTCCAAAAACGTCTTCGAAACCTGTGCAAAAGCACCGTATTTCCACATCGAATTAAATGGACTCGTGTAAGCAAAAGTGGTAACCGGATTAGCTAAACGAATCGCTGGATTAGGTGTCGTATTGTATAAAACCTGGTACGTACTATTAGCGTATTCCACGAATTGAGTAGATAGACCGTAATTTATCTTCCATCCGTTCGTGTTTTTATTTACATCAAGACGCAACTTATTTTCCGTTTCACGCGAAGAATAATCGAAGTTCAATTGCGCTGGATCCTTCTTTAAATTATCCTCATAACGCAGAAAATTATTGTCAAACACGTTTCTAGAAAGCGCGATATTCACATAGCCATTATCCACTAATTTCTTCAATGACAACCCGAGTGTATAATTCCACTGATTGATCAATGGATTCGAATTATAGATGTACAATTTTTCCGGTGTTGATTTTTTAAGTGTCCCAAAAGAGAAGTCATCAATCGCCCCCAATCCCATCATCGAAAGGGTCGTAGTCGAGTTGATTTGCTTCGTGATTTTAAACTGCGCATCCCAGAAATTAGGGCGAATAGGTATGTCTAATGCCTGGAAAAGAAATTGCAAATAGGAGCGGCGAATAGAGGCTAAAAAGGTCGTCTTGCCTGATTTAGAAAGTGGGCCTTCTGTCGTTAAAGCGAACTCCGTAGCACTTAAGCGGGCATTACCTTGGAATTTATTGGGGTTTCCGGTGCGTTGCTTGAACTGAAAAACAGAGCTCAAGGCATTATCGTAACGTGCATCGAAAGCTGAGGAACTCAACTTAACGTCTTCAATAAAGGATACATTTAGAATGCCTTGAGGGCCTCCGCTGGATCCTTGGGTTTGGAAGTGATTCAAGACCGGAATTTCGATGCCGTCGAGGTAGTAGACGTTTTCGTTCGGGCCACCACCACGGATGATGATGTCGTTTCTGAAGCCTCCGCCTTGTGGACCTCCACCTACACCGGGTAGGGTTTGGATCACCTTGCTGACGTCGAAATTTCCACCTGGATTACTTTTAATTTCTTCCGCCGTCAAACGTTGAACGCTGAGTGGTGATTCGAGGGTTGCGGCTTTAGCGGTGCGGCGGTTTTGGGTCACCACGACCTCGGATAATTCCTGGTTCGATGGAACTAATTCGATATTCAAGTAATTCTCATTACCCGCGTTGATGATCACATTGAAGGCGGTGTACTTCTCATATCCGACTGCTGAGAACGAAATGTTGTATGTTTTTAGGGCCAAACCCGTTAATCGGAAGGCTCCCTTTTCATCAGCATTCACTCCTTTGGTAGAACCATCTAGCGTAACTGAAACGCCAGAAATGGGCTTTTGGGTTAGCTGATCGACAATCTTTCCGGAAATTCGACCTGAGTTTTGGGCAAAAACAGAAAAGGAGAAAAGTAGAAGTAAGAGAATTTGTTTCATTTTTGCTAAACACTAAAAAGGCGATAATTGTTTCATTTAAGGCTGCATCAGCACCTTTTGGGACACGGATCCCGTTGCCGTCTGGTAGTGCAAAATATAGCTTCCCGCACCTGGTAGCGGTGCCGGTATCCGCAGCGTTTCACCCGCCGTCACGGCTAAAGTAGACCCTAAGGCACGCCCGGATAAATCGAACCATTGGAGATTTCCCGCAGATTTCACGCGGATATTCACCAGCGAAGTAGCTGGATTAGGCCAAACATACAATTCCTCCGAAGGAATACTGATTTCGCTCGTGTTTTGCAGTAATTGAACTCCCCCTGAGGCTAGTCCGATGACGATATCCACCTTGCCGTCTTTATTGAAATCGGCAGTAGTTACAGAAGCGTTTTGGCCAAAATTAAACGGCAAACGCTGCACCTCTAAACCCAAACCAGAAACATATAAATTCCCAGCGGCGTCTAAGGTGATCTGCTCAAAATTCCCGTCCCCCGTAATATCCGCATACGCGATACCTCTAAATAGGGTTTCCATCCGCTGATAGGGTTTGGACAAATCCGACCAATCATACACCCGAGTCCCTCCTAAATAATCTAGCACCACGAGCTCCAGCGAACCATCCTGATTTACATCGTAAAGTCGAGGCGTTTCACGCAATGTGACCATTGGCAAGGCTTTCTCATCACTCAAAAGTCCAGACACATATTCCCGGTATTTACTCAACGATCCCACGGAATAATACAGCATCAATCGGCCATTAAAAGCCTGCAATTGAATCGAAGTGGCTCCAGAAATAGGCAGAAAATCCCGCGATTTCAAGCTCAGCGTCCCATTCACATTCTCATATAAAGTGACCGTGTTGCTCCCAATCAGTAAATCCAGATCGCCATCACCTTCCACATCATAGAAAACGGGTGAGGCAAAATCCCCCACATCGATCATCTCTTCTTGGAGAAATGCTTTGGTTTTTAGGACTAGCTGGCCATTCTCCGACCGATAATAAGAAGCCGTAGTTAAGGAAGAATTCACATCCGGCAAATTCGACGAAGTAATTACATCCAACGCTCCATCCCCATCCAAATCCAATGGCGAAGCACTCGCCAGGGATGGAACTAAATGCGGCGCACCCGCTGGAAAATTCGTCTCCACCGAGCGGAACAAGGGTTTCGCACGCGTGCCCAAATTACGCATATATAAAAAAGTGGGACAGCCCACATGACCGATAATCAGGTCAGATACCCCATTTTTATCTGGATCCCAAAGCGCTAAGGTATTCCCCAAATGCTGCACCGCCGAGGCAGATTGTGTGCTTAAAACAGATTCAGGAACAAGCCCAAAAGTTATATCGTCACAATCATTTAAATAGAAATTCCCCCAATTCAAGGCCTTCGTATTGAACTTCAGATCGCCCGTGTTTTCATAAAAACTAATGTAGTGCCCAGCCGGCTCGAAGGCTAACACATCCATATCCCCATCACCATCCACATCTGTAATCGCCGGAATATCCGTAGCGCTGACATAAATATTGAGCAGGCCATTCAGGCCTGTCGATTTCAAGTTCCCTAGAGATTTGGGGAAGTTATTATTCAGATTAGGATAGACTTGAATTCCTCCAGAGCTCGAGGTAAAAAGATCTTTGTCCCCATCTCCATCATAGTCCACTAGATTCATCCAGTTTTCAATCAGCGGGAAACGCGTCTGAAATTCTGGAGCATAAGTAAATCCGCCAGATGCATTTCGCAAAAATGTCAAATCCGCCTGCCCACGGGTTTTTCAAACCAGTGACGGGGAGATTCGTAATTTGCTGAAAGGAGATTTGCTGCGCATTCGTGTAGAAAGCGACGAAACAAAGTGCCCAGAACAGCGTGATTTTTCTCATCGCTATAAAGATAAGAAGGGACTTATAACAAATAGCTGAAATGGATTGAAAATCTATCGATGGCTTTTAGCTCCCCTCCAGAAAGATGTTGTGTAGCTGGTTTGGCATAATTTGCTCCCATCACAAATCGCTTCGAAAAAGCTTCTAAACCGATTCCAAGCCAGTGAACTGATCCACCTGTATTTTCTTGAACAAGTCCAGACTGAACGTCCTTTGCCGCATATTCAAGTGTGCTACTTACATAGGGCATTAACGTTACTTTATGCCCACGACCATAGGCATAGAAAAAGGTACTTGCTAAACTAGAACGGGCCCCAAAACGGTAGGAATCCGGATTTTTTCCTGGTAAACGAAATTGGGCATCTGCATTCACACCCCATTCATTATAGCGGACATTATAGAGTGCATTCCACAATACGTCCGTACTACCAGTTCCTAATTGGAAATTAGCATTAGCCACTTGAGATGGATTGGCTTCTTCATAGCGAAATTTTCCAAGTGGTGGCTTCACTCCCATTCCCACCAATAGAGATTGATTCACCTCGTGCATGGTAGAATCCAATAAGGTGTTTAAGAGGTTATAGTGAACAAATAACGTGGGATCTGAAAGCCCAGCTATTTGTACCGTATTTTGTTGCGCGATTTGATTTTGGGTGTGCGTCGAATAGGGTAAAATTGCCATCACTTGCACCTTTTTGATGGGATAAAAACGTCCCCAAACTTCAGTACTTTGAAACGATTCCCGTGTTTTCAAAACCGGGCTGTTTAGGTGAGATTCAAAAGATTGTTGTCGGTAACGAACCCCTATAAAACCCCGGTTAGAGGCAGGCATCAGCCCTAAAAAGGAATTGCTATTTGCGCAACCACAAAGATCACAACCAACGGAAGGAAAAGCGAAAAGGAGCAATAGGACTATTTTTTTCATATCAATTCCCCACAAATTTTGGATTAGTTAGAAATTCTCGATCAGTCAATGTTTTTAAGAAAGCCACTATTTTCGCTTGTTCATCCCCGGACAAGGCAATCCCATTCTTAACTAGAGGGTCGACATTTTGACTTTGCTGAACACCCGTAGTATAATGACGCAGCACTTCTTCTAAGGTATAGAACCGGCCATCATGCATATAAGGTGCTGTCATTTCCACATTGCGCAAACTAGGCACTTTGAACTTATATCGATCACTCGGATTCTCTGTAATTCGAAAACGTCCCTCGTCTTTAGAGCCCTGTATATTCAACCCATTATTGCGGTAGCTTTGGTCGGTAAACAAATCCCCCGCATGACAAGAACTACATTTCTGCTTAAAAAGGCTTAAACCCTCCTGTTCGTTTGCCGTTAATATACCCCCCTCTTTTCGGATAAATTTATCATAGCGGGAGTTCGCTGAAACGAGTGAAATCATAAACTGGGATAAGGCTTTTAGAAATTTCTGAGACGTAATCTCTGTAGAACCGTAGGCCTTTTTAAACAAGGCGGGGTACTTAGAACTCGACCGAAGTTTCGTCAAAACATTTCCTAAATTTTCATCCATTTCTAACGGATTTTCGATGGGGGCGACGGAAAATAAGTCCAAATCGCCCACACCGCCATCCCAGAAAAACTCCTTTTGCCAAGCCATATTTTGGATAGGTGGCGCATTCCGTGTTCCCACCCGATTGTCTACCCCGTGACTCACATCGTGGCCATGGTGCGTGAAAGCATAACTTTGGTTATGGCATTCTGCACAGGCAATCGAATTATCCCGAGATAACATAGGTTCATTAAACAAGGCCTTCCCTAACTCAAAACCATCCGCTGTTACTGGATTTCCAGCTAAGGCATAGGCGGGAGCTGGGAAATTAGCAGGTGGATTAAAGAGCCCTTCCGCTACAGGCGCAACTGGCTCAGGCTCCTTTTCAGGCGCCGAACAAGCCAAAATCAAAAAAGGCAAAAGGAGTAGTTTCCGCATCTTAATGGATATGATCTACCGTGAATACTTTCGCATAATTATTCGCAATAGGGCCAGCTGCCGCTGGAGACATGACCACAGCTCCATTCGCAATTTTAAGAGGGGAAACACCTGAGAAAACTTTGGAAATATCCGCGATTAAATGAATTGTAGGCGACTTACTTTTACGAACAGCAGCCACAGCAGGTAAACTCAAGGTCACCGTACGCAAATTATTTGCCGTCACGGCCGTTCTTCCCCCAAACCCACCAACGTGATATTGGTATTTTTTCATTCCAGCTGCATTTGTAGGGGCAACGGATGAAATTCCTTCCATTTTAAAGAAAATATAACCCGAATTCCAAGACCAATACATATTATCCGTTCCATAAGAGGCGATATCTAATACACCAGTTCTTTGATCTACCGCAGATATACTTTTCACACTATCCACGCCGATGGTGAAAGTCATCTCTGTATAATCAGCAGCAGGTACGTCTTTAATAACCGGCATCAAAGACGTTTTATCCGCCTGACGAACTAAAAAATACTGATCAGGCATCTTCACTACCGTGCCATCCGTCTTTTTAAAGGCCACATTTGAGATAAAATAATTCAATGTTGTGATGGTAAAATCCTCACCAGAAGTATTCGTATACTTCGTATCGTTTAAGTTCAAAGACTGAGCCGCTACGCGATTTTCAAATTCTAGGGTAATATTGTTTTTATCCGTCGCGCCGATAGGCTCTAGTGATTCAGTGGAACAGGCTGAAAATACAGCGGCAATGCTTGCAAATAGAAATAACTTTTTCATATATAATTAATTAAAATGAGTGATGCCCATGACTTCAAGCCAAGGGAAAAGCGTCAAGAAAATTAATTAAACCTGGGGTGGGTGGAAAAAGCCTTTAGCGGCTGCGTTAGGAAAGAATTCCTGCGTAGAAAAATGGTTTTCAACGAGTTCTGAAGAGGAGAAACGCGCTG
>JBEBBJ010000148.1:0-3619 GCA_041158445.1 Bacteroidota bacterium | reverse complement strand
GGCAAAACGCCACACATCCGAAGTACCGATCTCTTTTCCTTTGAACTTACCCTTCATCATCGGTCCACCTGAGATAACCAAAGTAGGTAAATCCACACTACAAGCACCCATCACAAGGGAAGGAGTCGTTTTATCACAACCACACATTAAAACCACCCCATCAATCGGGTTTGCTCGAATGGATTCCTCCACGTCCATACTCGCTAAATTGCGGTATAACATGGCAGTAGGTTTAATTAAAGTTTCGCCTAAGGACATCACAGGAAATTCGACCGGAAAACCACCCGCTTCGATAATTCCTTTCTTCACAAACTCCGCTAATTCCCTGAAATGAGCATTACAAGGGGTTAATTCCGACCAGGTATTACAGATACCAATCACCGGTTTGCCTTGGAAATAATCATCTGGAATACCTTGGTTTTTCATCCAGGCGCGGTAAATGAAACCATCTTTACCGGTCTTGCCAAACCACTGCTGCGAACGCAATTGAACTTTACTCATCTTGTTTTTTATCTAGGTCTAAGGTTTTAGTGAGGACAAAACTCCCATCCACACCATATTTATAATAACAATTACGAACCCCACTGGAAATATCAGCGTAAGGATCATTTTCATAGTCAAAAGAATGTACGATGGCAGCTTTTTCAAGATACAAACTATCTCCACCAGCATAACCTAATTGTTGCCTTCCCATTATACCTGGAAAACGAACAGTATTTAATTTACCAGCTTTGTATTCAAAAGCGAAAACTCGGTATTTTTTACCCTCAAATCCGGCTACCCAAAATTCAGGTAATCCATTACCATTCAAATCGGTAGCTAGGACAGTCTGTGATTTAAATCCTTGAATAGATTTATCCATAATCACTTCATGGCTTTTTTCCACCTGCAAATGGCCATTATCCACCGAAATAGTAAAATCCTCGAAAGCTGAACTCTTCAAACTAGATAGGGGCTTAGATGTCGTATCATCAACTGCAATTAAGGCTAAAGAATCCCCATAGGCCTTTACAACATCGATATCTACTACTTCTGTTTTTTCTGGCTGATCGTCTAATTCTGAAATATAGACAAATATGTAGGCCAAAAAGCCCAACAAAATGACAAACAGAAAAAACTTCAACAGTTTAGCCATTGGTAATGGATTTCATGCGATTAATTGCTTTTTCAAGAACAGAGCGAGGACAAGCAAAATTTAAGCGAACAAAATTGCGTCCCTTAAATTGTTCTCCACGAAGAACATGGAGTCCGGCATCCCAACATTTCTTTTGGAAATCACCTAAAATAGACTCATCGTATTCAATCCAGGCAAGATAAGTAGCCTCTAAAGGCTGCATACTTAATCCTGGAGTAGATTGCACAAAATCGTATAGCAAGTCATGATTGGCCTGCAAATAGGGTAGAAGCTGACTTAACCAAGATTCACCAGAAGAATAAGTGGCTAGCATTACCTCAATGCTATGTCTCGAAAGCATAGAGAAAAAGCCATTGGAGGCCTTTATGAATTTATCTCTAAGTTCTTTATCGGGAATAACAGCCACCGCGCCACCTAATCCTGCCGTATTAAACGCCTTAGAAGTAGCAAAAAAACTAATAATCGGTTGCTGCTCAAAACGTCCAATCGAAATATGTTCCGAAGCAGCTCTTAATCTCAAATCAGCATGAATCTCATCCGAAACGATTGTTACCTCATATTTCGCACATAATTCAACGATGCGTTTAATTTCTGATTCGTTAAACACGGTGCCCCCTGGATTGTGTGGATTGCATAATAAAAAGACCTTAGGTCCCTTTTGCAAACCTCTCTCAAAATCATCAAAATCGTAGGTCCAGCGATCGCCGTCCTTTATCATTTCAAAGGTAATCAGCGGACAATTCACCCATCCTGCCACTAAATGAAAGGGGTGATACACAGGAACAGCCGTGATGATTCCTTCCTTCTCATTTGTTAAGGCAGCACAAGCCGCCGTAATTCCAGGTACAATTCCAGGAATCCAAACTTGTGAATCTAGGGAGGTGGACCACTTATAATCGCGCGCTATCTTGGATTTAGCAGCCTCTTTAAGTGTTTCAGGAACAATCGAATAACCTAAAATTCCATGCGAAGTAATCTGATCTATAGCAGCTAAAATCTCATCCGCAACCACGAAATCCATATCTGCCACCGGCATAGGTAGCATATCTGAGTTAGCTGGATAAGTTACGTTATCCCATTTGAAAGAGTGGGTACGGTGGCGATCAATAACCTGATCAAAATCGTATACTTTATGGCTCATATTCCGGTCTAAAGACATTAAATCCTATCATACTAGGATGATTCTTTAAATATACGGAAATTGATTCAACTGATTGACACACTTTACGGCGATCTTGAGAAGCATGTACAAGATAAAATTGCCCACCCATTTCGCGAACAAATCCTACATGCTGATAATCAAGGTCTTTCCTTTTAGAAACAAAGGCGATTAGATCACCCGTACGAACAAAAGAACTTACAGCGGCAAATTGAGCACTCGGAACATAGGTTATAGGACCTAAGGCTGCTTCTGTTGCCTTGATAGAATCTACCACGATCATGTATTTTTTAGGGGCCAAATAGTGGGATAAAAAATCTACCTTCTTATCGGCCAACTTTAAATACTTTAAAGGAATCACTTGCTTAAAAAGTCCTTTGTCTTCCATTTGATCAAGAGTAACACTTAAATAGTGGTTTCTATTTTCAAAGGAGATGGGCGTTTTTCGATACCGAATTTGGGTTAATTCCTGAAGAAAAAGACTGTCTACACCTTTGGAACGATACAAACTCCAAATGTTTTCTACGAAAGTAACACAATCAAAACCTGAAAAATCCACTACAAACTTCTCCGGATTCTCTTTCGATAAAGCGTGAGAAGCGTAGGGTAAACCTGTGAATTGATTAGCAATTAATAAAGGATTTTTTTGTAGTCGGGCTTCCTTTATTTTATCTCGTAATGGCCCAGGAATAACCTGGGAAAAGCCGATAAATGAGAATAAAAGAAAGAAAACGATCTTCATTAGGCCTTCTCTTTAATCCAAAGCACACTGACAGATCCAGCGATAAAGAAAAATCCAGCTACCACAATCGCATAAATAGCGTTTCCACCATACACGTGTTTCACTAATGAACCACCGATAATACCACTGACGATTTGAGGAAGTGTGATGAAGAAGTTGAAAATTCCCATATAAACGCCCATTTTGGACATCGGAATAGAACCTGCTAAGATCGCATAAGGCATAGCTAAAATGGAAGCCCAACTTGTTCCCAATTGCCTTGGCGATACGTGGCAAAAAGATGGCATAAATGGCAGAAACTGCACTATAAACCCCAAAAATGATACCCACCCAGTTCGCTGCGTTTTGGAATTCCGGAGAACTGTGGTCATCCATGGGTAAGCCATAAACGTGATGCGCAATCGCAGGAGTGGAGAATACCCACATCGAGAATAAGGCAAACCAAGAAAAGAATTGAACCACACCTAATTGACGCATAGTAAACGGCATTTCCTTGATGTAACGGAAAACAGACCAAATCGAATCAGTCGAACCTTCTTCTTGAAAGCCCATAGCCTCACGCTCAGCCGGAGAATATTCTTTC
>JBEBBJ010000147.1:0-4853 GCA_041158445.1 Bacteroidota bacterium | reverse complement strand
GAAAACACCCGCTTGATCGAAGGCTTTCTCTTCATTTTGGTATTCAAAGATATTTAGGCCCACATACATCGCTGCTGGACCATATTGAATATAATCGTCCAATGGTGTCACATGACCCGCTGCTACAATTTTCGTCTGAATTTTTTTAGCAAATGGATTGTAGGTAATTCCACTCGCAATGCCGAGAGCTAAGGGAGTTTTCCACTTTTTAAAAGAGGGTTTTTCTGCCTGAACCGTGAGCGAAAACAAACAAAGTAGGGCGATTAATCTCATTATTTTTCGGCTAAAAGGCTTTGGATGGTATGTTCAAAATCGGCGATCCAGTCTGCGTAATATTTTCCGGTACCCGGTCCAGAGAATCCGGTGTGAATTTCACGAACAATTCCTTTCTTGTCGATGATGAAAGTGGTCGGATAGCCGTTCATTTGGCTTAACATAGGTAGCACCTGCGCGATAGTTTTTTCGTCGGGAGTTCCGGCGAAAAGGAGGGGATAGGTGATGCCGATTTTCTTTTGGAAATTATCCATCTTCGGTCCTGAAATCTTGATATCAGGGGAATATTCAAAGGCTAGGCCTAAAACCTCCACTCCTTTACTTTGGTATTTTTTATAAAACGGCGCTAAATAACGCGATTCATCCAGGCAGTTAGGGCACCAAGATCCCATCAATTCAATAACGACCACCTTGTTCTTAAAGCGTTCATCCTTCAAGCTAATTTGTTCGCCCTTCGTCGTCGGAAGCTGGAAATCAATGCGATCGAATCCAGGTTTCAAGAAAGTTAATTTCTTTAGGTCAGGAAGTGCAGCGTTCGGATCTAATTTTGCTTCTACCGTCCTCACCCCACTTAAACCGGACGTAAATCGACCCTGTAAAGAAGAACCACTCACTTTCGCTTTCAATAAATACAAGCCACTGCCATCGAAATAGCTAAGTAAAAGACTGTCACCACTCACGTTTCCTTGTAAGAAGCGATAATCTCCAGACGTACGCAAAAAAGTACCAGTTACGGCAGCCCCTTTTTGTTCGAATACACCCACGCCAGGGCTGTGATTTGTGGCATCACTGAAGAAGTCCGCCATCCATTTACCACTTACGTTAACGGTGGCCGGCTGTAGGTTTTGGAATCGCTCAGATGAGCCTGCTAAGGCAGAAATTGGTAATCTGAAGGCCGTTTTCCCATTTCTCTTTTTCACATAATAGCCCTTCATATCGGTGCTTTTTGTCACCGCAAAAACGACTTCTGAATCATATAAATCGAGTGGCAATACGAGAGAATCGGCTCTGAAAAAGGAATTTCCTAAGGAGAACTTTTCTGCTCCGTTCACTAATTTGATATCTAATTCGCCAGCGTTACTCGTCGAATTGACTTCGAAATTGAGAGGTAATGCGCCGCCATGCGTGCTAATTTCAGCTCTCCAAATCCCCGAAACCGGAGTCTGTGCGAAACCAAAAAGGGGGGCAAATACGAGGGCAAATAGGATCTTTTTCATGTGTAAAATGAGTAGGCGTTTAAGCAAAGATACGCGTTCGAAACTTGTCACAAAAAAATCCACTACAAATTCACAATTTGATGGCATAGCCGGGGGATAATTTGTATTTTTGTTTTCATCCAAAATTATGCCAGAAAACACCTATCATACCTCCGTCATGTTGCACGAATGCATCGATGGTTTACGCATTGATCCTGCGGGAACCTATGTCGATGTAACCTTTGGTGGAGGAGGGCATTCGAAGGCTATTTTAGCTCAGCTCGGACCTGAGGGCAGGTTGTTTTCTTTTGATCAAGATCCGGATGCTTGGGAACAGGCAGAGAAGATTGAAGATGAGCGTTTGACGCTTATAACGGCTAATTTCCGCTATTTAGAGAAGTATTTACGTTTGCATCGGGTGAAGCAAGTAGATGGTATTTTAGCCGATTTTGGGGTATCATCCTTTCAATTGGATGCGCCAGAACGGGGTTTTTCGATTCGTTTCGATGGACCACTGGATATGCGCATGGGACCTTCCGCCTCGATGACGGCGGCTGAATTGTTGAATAGCTATTCGGCCACGGAATTGCAGCGGATTTTGGGGATGTATGGGGAGGTGAAGAATGCTCGAACTTTGGCCCAAGCTATCATTCAAGCCCGGACAAGAAAACCGCTCGAAACAACGCAAGAATTTAAAGAAATTTTGAATAAATTAGCTCCTAAACACCGGGAGTTTAAATACTTCGCTCAGGTCTTTCAGGCGATTCGAATTGAAGTGAATCAAGAGTTAGCGGTGATCGAAGAATTTTTAGCTCAGGCGCCTGCGGTTTTAAAGCCTGAGGGAAGGCTGGTGATCATGTCGTTTCACTCGCTGGAGGATCGACTGGTGAAGAATTTTATTAAAGCGGGTAATGTGGAAGGGAAAGAAGATAAGGATTTATTCGGTGTGGTGCACAGACCTCTCGAATCAGTGATCAGAAAACCCATTACTGCATCAGAAGAAGAATTGAAAATCAATCCGCGCTCGCGAAGTGCGAAATTAAGAATAGCGTCTAAAATTTAACATGGCTACACCGATCGAACCTACGGAAGGAGGACCTAAACGAATCTCATCGCCTAAAAAAGAGGGGATCTTTGATTCGGTATTCAATATTGACTATTTCACAGGTGGGGAGCTACCGGTGATGTGGGTGAAGCGAATTGCCTTTGTGGCATTTTTGACCCTCATCAATATTTACTATTCGATGTTAGCGGATGGAAAATTGCACCAGATCCAAAAGGAAAAAAGTGCTTTAGAGGAAGATCGAGCTGATTATACAACCCAAAAAGCGGAGTATATGAAGGTGAGTAAGCAAAGCAATTTAGAGGAAACCTTGAAGCGCTACCAAATAGGCGTTAGCACGATTCCTCCCACTAAAATCATCATTCAAGTCAATAAAGAGAAATAATGGCGAAGGAGAAAAGACCTAATATTCGGGGCTTAATTACAAGACGTTTCTATACGTTTTTCATTATCATTTTGGCCGTTTTCTTGTATTTGCTTTTTAGCCTTTACAAGGTTGTTGTGTTGAAAGGACCTAAATTCCGTTCAGAGGCGATGGCTACTTACGTGAAGAAGCGCAAGATAGAGGCGACTCGGGGAAATATTTATTCCGATGACGGGAGTTTATTGTCTACTACTTTGCCGAAATACCGCTTAGGCATGGACCCTTCCGTACTTACCGGGAATGCGAAGGCCGACGAATTTTACAAGCAACATATTGATGGATTAGCAGCGGCCTTATCTAATTTCTTCAAGGATCGTACGGCGGAGGAATACAAAGAAAAAATTTCGGCGGCTAGAAAAAGTGGACGCACGTATTTGTTGTTGAACAACCGTTTATTTGTTTAAAGAGGCAAAGAATTCGAATAAGTCTGGAGTTGTTTTCGATAAAATTAATGTGCGCTATGCGCCTTTCGGCCAAATGGCCTACCGTACCGTCGGTTATTTAAAGGACTTAAGAGATAAAGGACGCGTGGGGATTGAGAATAGTTTCGATAAGGAATTGCGGGGAGAGTTTGGGGAAGGGATGTTCGAGAAAATGGATAATAATACCTGGCGTCCAGAACCGGGGGATGAGCCAAAATTACCGGTGGCTGGAGTTGACTTGCATTCGACCATCGATATTAACATCCAAGAGATCGTGGAAACGGCCCTTTTGAACGGGATGAAGATATTCAAAGGGAATTATGCCGTGGCCATCGTGATGGAGACATCGACGGGTAAGATTAAAGCCTTGTCTAATATCGCTGCGAATCCATTATCCCCAACAGGCTATTCAGAGACCTATAATTATGCCTTGTTAGAGGCCCGTGACCCGGGATCGGTATTTAAGTTGCCTTCCATCATGGCGGTATTGGAGGAAAAGAATTATCCGTTGACGAAGATGGTGAATACGGGGGATGGAAAATTTCGTCTATACAATGGCGTAATGTCTGATTCCCACCCTCTAGGCACTATTTCGCTGGAACAAGTCATTGAAAGTTCTTCGAACGTGGGGACGATGAAATTAGTTCAGGAGGCTTTTGGGACAACAAATAATGAGAAGTTTTACAATTACCTGAAGAAATACCACCTGATCGAGTCCCTTGATTTTCAATTAAAGCCGAGCAGAAAGCCCGTTTTCCCGGTGCCTGCGAAATGGGATGGATTACAGCTTTTGTGGTCATCTGTAGGCTATTCGACACAGTATACGCCTTTGCAGATTTTAGCTTTCTACAATGCTGTAGCCAATAATGGATATTGGATTCAACCGCTCATCGTGAGTAAAGCAACTCGTGGCGATGAGGTCGTGATTGACTACACCGCTTCCCAAGTACGGGATTCGAAACCTTTGTGTTCTCCAGAAACCCTACAAAAACTGAAAATCATGTTAGAGGGTGTAGTGACGAAAGGTACAGCCAATAATATCAAAGGTTCGGTTTACGGTATCGCAGGGAAAACAGGTACCGCTCAACGTACGGTAACGGGAGCGAAAGGCTACCGAAAAGGAAATTACTACACGACTTTTGCCGGTTATTTCCCAGTGAAGAACCCTAAGTACACGATGATTGTGGCGGTGGATGAGCCGAAGGGTAGTGCGGAAGGAACTTATGCCCGTCAGGTAACGGCGCCTGTATTCAAGGAAATTGCGGATCGTATTTATTTACGCGATATGAAGTTACAGCAGACATTAAGAGGTTATTTGCCGGATTCTTTGAACAAAAATAAACTAGCGCATACCCTGCATCCAGCGGATCAGAACGTCCTATTCTCTCGTTTGGGATTGCCCAAGGTCGAAGAGAACGGACAATGGTTGAACTTTAATTTAGAAAAGAAGACGGTAAAAAATCAGGCCATTACGA
>JBEBBJ010000146.1:0-3754 GCA_041158445.1 Bacteroidota bacterium | reverse complement strand
CATCACTTGTTCCTTGAATTTGAACACCAGCATGGAAGAGGACCTGAAATGTTAGGTGTATTCCCCTTAATTATGGTCTCAGCGATAGCTTCAGCTTATGGCCTATTAGTAGAATATTCGGAGGAGGAGTCCCGAAAAGTAGAAAAGACAAGGGAGCAGATGAGTGCCGAATTAGCTTTTTTGCGCTCTCAGATCAGCCCTCACTTTATTTTCAATATCCTGAATAGTATTGTGTATTTGATTCGGACGAAAGCTTCAGAGCAAGCTGAGGACGTGACGATGCGTTTATCTTCTTTAATGCGTTATATGTTGTATGATTCAGACCAAACGATGGTCCCATTAACGAATGAAATGGCCTATTTGGAAAATTATATAGACCTTCAAAAAATGCGCTTAGATGGAAATGTAGATTTCGTTTTTAACGTTAAGGGTGATGCTGCTGGTCAGTTAATAGAACCTATGTTATTGATTCCTTTTGTGGAGAACGCGGTGAAACATGGTGTAGGTTTAGTTAATAAGCCTTTCATTCACATCGATTTAGAATTTACAAATCAGGGTTTGCATTTTCAGGTAAAAAATAAAAAGGGAAAAGAAGAGCAGGTGTTTAAAGACCCAAGTTCTGGCATTGGATTGAAAAATGTGAAACGCCGTTTGGAATTATTGTACCCCGAAAAGCATCAGCTAACTATTCAGGAAGATGAACTAAATTTCTCCGTGGATCTAACCTTAACTTTGAAATAAGATGGTAAAAATGAATTGCATAGTGGTCGACGACGAAGTGATGGGTCGGAAATTGCTGGAAGATAATGTGAAGCAGATTCCATTCTTGAATTTAGTGGGCTCTTGTGGGAATGCTTTTGAGGCGATGGAAGTGCTACAAAATGAAAAAGTAGACCTGCTCTTTCTTGATATTCAGATGCCGGGTTTGCTTGGGACATCGTTTATTTCTTCTTTGGCCATAAAACCACTCGTTGTTTTCGTAACAGCCTATGCAAATTATGCGGTGGAAAGTTATAACCTCGATGCGGTGGATTATCTGATGAAACCTGTGAGTTTAGATCGTTTTGCTTTAAGTGCAAATAAGGCTTACCATATTTTTATGGGCAAATCGGTGGTGGAAAATGAGCCTTTAGAAGATTTCTTCTTTGTGAATGTCGAGTATTCGCTTGTACGTATTTCGATCCCCTTGATTAGTCACATTGAAGGCTTGAAGGATTATGTGAAGATATATGTGGAGGGGGAGCGGCACCCGATTTTGACGAAGCAGACGATGAAGAGTGTAGAGGCCAAAGTCATGCCACACGGTTTCATGCGGGTTCACAAATCGTTCATTGTGAATTTAAAGAAGATTGAGTCGATTAAGCAGCAGCGAATTAAAATAGGAAACCATGAGATTGCCGTCAGCGATTCGCACATCGCCGAATTAATGGAGCGTCTGAATGCTAATAGGCTACATTAAACTGCAGTCCCACATGGAAATTTCTGCCGGGGGAAGGATTATAAAACCGGCCTCCCGCGGCATTTAAATCAGGTCCAGAGCTATAAAGTTCATTGCCTAGATTATCGATTGAGGCCCATAATGTACATTTCTTGTGTGCATAGGTCACCTTTGTATTCCAAAGTCGATAGGATCCCATTTGCTCCGTATTTGCATCATTCAAGAATTGATAATCTACGAATTGAAAGTTTTGGATGAAGCTTAGGCCACTAGGATGCTTCCATAAGAGGCTAGTTGATTGCAGAATGGGACTAGTCCCCGTTAAGAAATTTCCGTTTGCAAATCGAAAGTCCTGCCAAGTCGTAGCTTGCTCGAGTTGTAATTGCTTGGAAAGTAGCCAGTTTGTCGTCAGCTCAAGTCCCTGCTGAATCGTGGAACCCGAATTAACAAAGTAATCAGATCCATCTTCTCTGCGTCTAACCACAATCGTTTCGTTTAGATTGAATTGATAAACACTCAGATCCCAGTTAAACTTGGCGTATTTTCCTCGGTAGGTAAGCTCCTGATTCCAGCCTTTCTCTGCCTTTAAACCTGTATTAATTTTATCATAAGCAGATGGTCGCACCTCTGCAATGCTGGGTGGGGAATAGCCATGTGCTACTTTAGCGACGATACTTTGGTGGTTGCTTATTTTGCGTAAGATGGCAAGGCGGGGTGAGAAAATAGTTTCATTGCCTACGTACTCAGTCCAGTAGCTTCCTAGACTTCCAGAGAAGGTGAAAATCCAGTTATTAAGACCTATGTACTCATTTTGAAGAAACAGACTCCCCTGTTGAACATGCATGTCTTGCCTATAATTTAATACCTCTTTTACCCCAAAGCGATTGCTGTAGGTAGAACTATTCATCTGGCCAGCCTGGTATTCAAATCCAAAATCGGTGTTTAATTGCCCTTTGTGGTGTAGAACTCCTCGAGTGGAATAAGTGGGCTCATGGCGAATTTCATAATTTCGGATGGTTGGATTTTCGATGTCATTTACTTGCATGGATTGGCTGAGATCCCAAGCCCAAGCCGGTGAAATCACTCGGGAGGCTTTTGCACTCAGACCAAAACTTTTGATTTTAAAGGTTGCCCCTTGTTCTTGCGCACTTTTAAATAAACCAGAAGCAGGTCTGGCCTGTGTGGGATTCGCTACATATTGGGCTTTCGTGAGTCCTCCGGGAGTTTGATAGGCTAAATCCACGTAATAGGTACTTAGATCTAGATTCAAATCGTTCGAAAACAGGTGGTGGAATTCGTAGGAAAACCATTGCTTCTTCATTGCAGATTGGGCACGAAATCCCTCCTGTTGATTGAAAGAAGCATATAGTCGGTGATTATCGCTGGATAAGTCGATGCTCGTTTTTAAACCTCCAAGGGAATGGTAAACGGTCTCTGCGTTTAAATTTTTACCTCGTGGCTTGCTTTCAAAAAGCAATACACCACCCGTACCTGCCCCATAAATTCCCGCTGAAGGACCTTTTGTGATGGTTAATCCAGAAAATAGCCCCGGCTCTAAAATAGAGATATAGGTATTGTTTCCGGCATCCGTAAAGGGAATGGAATTCCAATAGACTTTGGTATTTCTAACGCCAAAAGGGGCCCGCAATGAACTTCCTCGAATCGCAATTCGATAACTCCCAGGTGATCGTTCTTCCATTCTTACACCTGCCATTGAATTAAGGGAAGCTACGAAAGAAGTAGAACTCAATCTTTGCAAATCAGTGGTTCTGACAAAGGCATCGGGGGTGCTTAGTGGACTACGCTTTTGTTCAAAAACATAGACTTTTACTTCGTCTAAAACTTTTATTGAATCAGTTTGTGCTAACGAAGGGAGCCAGAAAAGAAGTAAGAGGAGTTTCTTCATTTTAGAAGAAATAGGTCAACAAGGTGGAGGGGATAATGGCTTGAGAAGCCTGTATCGACTTTGAATTTGGGTTTTCTGCTCCACCTAGATTTAATACTCCACCTAGATTTAATACCTCGACGGTTAGTCCTAGTCCAAACTGACCATGATTCACATCTGCCCTCAGTTTGTAATTAGGTAGTTTATCTGATACCAAAGATTGGTAGGGTACTCCTACGTAGCGCCCGTACAAGGTGACCTCTTCGTACAAAGGTTCGAAAATTTTAGCTTGAAAGCTTAAACTTGTTTTGCCTGGGATGAAAACGCCTATGCCAGCACTGATTCCATGAAGTGAATACTTTTCTTCTTCAATATATTCTGATTTGGCTGAACTGATCTTTCGTGCGATCGATTTGCTGTAGAAGCTTAAA
>JBEBBJ010000145.1:0-5478 GCA_041158445.1 Bacteroidota bacterium | reverse complement strand
TACTTTATAATTGTTCGGATCACGTAATCCCATACGTGTTCCCATCTCTAAACGTAATTCATTCAATTGCTTGCGCACTTTGTCTCCGTCACCAGAAAGCACAAGGATCAAGTCGCCTGGTTCTGCATTAAATGCCGCAGCCCATTTCGCTAAATCTTCTTCCGAATAGAATTTATCCACCGATGATTTCACCACTCCGTCCGGTTGAACGCGAGCGTAAATCAAGCCTTTCGCGCCGATTTGTGGACGGCGAACGAAGTCTGTTAATTCATCGATTTGCTTGCGTGTGTACTCCGCTGCACCTTTGACGCAGATTCCTACCACCGTATTCGCCGCATCAAAAACTTGGAAATCTTTTCCAGAAGTCAAGTCAACACCTTCGCCTTTCAATTCCACGAATTTCATGTCAAAACGAATATCTGGCTTGTCTGAACCATAATATTTCATCGCATCCGCGTAGGTCATGCGAGGCACTTCACCGATGTCAAGGCCTTTTACGTTTTGGAACAAATGGCGAATCAATCCCTCGAACATGTTCAGGATATCTTCTTGCTCCACGAAGGACATTTCACAGTCGATCTGCGTAAATTCTGGCTGGCGATCTGCGCGTAAATCTTCGTCACGGAAACACTTCACAATTTGGTAGTAACGGTCAAAACCGGATACCATCAATAATTGCTTGAATGTCTGTGGCGACTGAGGCAAGGCATAAAATTCGCCTGGATTCATACGTGAAGGCACCACGAAATCGCGCGCACCTTCTGGCGTTGATTTAATCAAAACGGGAGTTTCCACCTCGATAAAATCTTGCTTATCTAAGTAGTTACGCACTTCACGACCTACGTGGTGACGCAACTGCAAACTCTCGCGAATCGGGTTACGACGCAAGTCTAAATAGCGGTATTTCATGCGGATATCATCACCGCCATCTGTCTCGTCTTCAATTAAGAAAGGAGGCAATTTAGCAGGATTCAATACGCGTAATTCTTTTACTTTAATTTCAATATCACCGGTAGGCATTTTGTCGTTTTTGGACAAACGCTCTACGACTGTACCTTTCGCTTCTACAACGAATTCACGACCTAATCCGCGAGCTAATGTTAAAGCCTCCGCAGACGATTTTCCCTCCTCTAACATCAATTGAGTGACACCGTAACGATCCCGAAGATCCACCCAAATCATCCCTCCTTTATCACGTGAACGCTGAACCCAGCCACAAAGTGTTACCTCGGTGCCTGCATGCTCGATGCGCAATTCGCCATTTGTATGTGTACGTAGCATAGTAAATATTAAAATTCGTGCAAAATTACGGAAAAGGTCAGGGAGTGAAAAACATTTACCCTTTTATTCTTTTTTACTTAATTTTGAAGATGAGCAAAATCGGAATTGTAGGTTCAGGAATGGGTGGCTTAGGTCTAGCGATTCGCAGCGCGGTGGCGGGCCACGAAGTAACTGTCTTCGAGGCGAATCCCTATGTGGGCGGCAAGCTTGCTCAGATTGAAAAGAACGGATTCCGTTTTGATGCAGGCCCTTCCCTCTTCACCATGCCACATTTAGTGGACGAATTGTTCACACTAGCGGGCAAGAATCCCCGTGACTATTTCTCTTACGAACGTTTGCCGGAGATTTGCCGCTACTTTTGGGAGGATGGCACCCGATTGCAGACGAACGCAGAACCGGCGGAAACGGCCTCGGCAATTGCCTCGGAACTGGGCGAATCAGCCGAAAACGTGTCCTCTTTTTTACGCGGAATTGGTGAGAATTACCACATTATCAGCGAGCTCTTTTTAGATAACTCGTTGCACTCCTTGTCCACCTGGACAGGGCCAAAAGCCCTGAAAGGCTATGCGAATCTGCACCGATTGGGCTTATTCAGCACCATGCACCGCTCCCACGAAAAGCGTTTTAAAAATCCGAAAACGGTGCAATTGTTCGACCGTTACGCGACCTACAACGGCTCTGATCCTTACCAAACGCCCGCGACATTATCGATCATTCCTCATTTGGAATACAACATTGGGGCCTTTTTCCCAAAAGGCGGCATCATCAGCATTCCGCGTGCCCTGCACCAACTAGCGACGGAATTAGGCGTGAAGTTTCAGTTAGAGGAAAAGGTATCTCAAATCACCACATCAAATAATACCGCCACCGGTCTTGTGACCGATAAAGGCTCCTATGCCTTCGATTACATCGCCAGCAACGCGGACATTCGACCGAGTTACGAGAAATTAATAACCCAAGAACCGGCACCGAAGAAGCTATTAAATCAACCCAAATCCAGCTCCGGCATCATCTTCTACTGGGGAATGGACCGCAGTTTCGACGAATTAGGGGTGCACAATATCTTCTTTTCGGACGATTACCAAGGTGAATTCAAAGCGATCTTCGAAGACAAAACCATCAACGACGACCCTACCATTTACCTGCACATCTCTTCGAAAGTAGAGAAAGACGACGCCCCGGAAGGCGGCGAAAACTGGTTTATCCTCATGAACGTTCCAGCCAATGAGGGGCAGGATTGGGATGCATTAGTCGCGAAAATGCGCAAGAATGTGATGGCAAAATTATCGCGCAATTTAGGCCTAGACATTGAGAAACACATTGTCGCAGAAGATTATTTAGACCCGCGACGCATCGAAGAAAGAACCTCTTCTTCGGGCGGGGCTTTGTACGGGAATGCGTCTAACAACCGCTTCGCGGCTTTTTTACGCCACCCGAATTACCGCAAGGCTATCAAAAACCTATACTGGATAGGTGGAAGTGTGCACCCGGGCGGAGGAATTCCGCTTTGTTTATCGTCAGCAAAAATTGCGGCGAAGTTGATGAGTGAGAAGTAAATTTTATTAAATAGCAGATAAAAAGAACCCTATTCGAAAATTTCATCCCCTTATGAAATCCTCCATCACCATTTTTGCTGGACTATTTGTGTTTTTTTTCGCGCTGCTAGGCTGTGAAAAAGAGGACCTTAATCCGTCACCAATTAGTAGCATATTGGGGGAATACGATGTCAATTGTTGTTCATACGATATAGGAAAAAGGATGAAAGTAATTCCAAAAAATGATTCTGTCGTAGACATCCGAATTCTTTCTGACTACCCCAATAATTTAATCGTATGTAATCGAGTTTATAAAGACTTGACAATTATTCCGAAAAGATCTCCTTGGCTAGTTGATAGCGTTTTCTTTTATATATACAACAGTTCTCATCAACAAGTAGGAGATATAAGAACACCTAAGGCAGGTACTTATTTGCAATTATGGGGAGGCTTGGATTCACTTAGTAATACGATTGAATTCATTTCTGCCACAAAAATCGCGACATCGGGCATTTCTATTTGGCAAAAAATAGGCTCATCCGGCCAAAAAGCAGAGCTTTTCTCTAACCAATGGTTGTTATTCCAAAACGGAAAAGAAGTGGCGGCGCACAGTACGATTGCGATCGCGCTTTTGGTGACCGTATCCACTGTAATTACCTTAGTGACCGTTTTCTCTTACAAAAACCGCATCCGTCAAATGATGTTAGGCCTGATCAATTCCCTCGTACTAGCGGGAGCGATGGGCTATGCTTTTTGGGTGATTTTCAAAGAGGCGGTGCCTACTTTTGAGCCGGAAACACAAGGCAAATATGGCTACGGATTCTACGCTTTAGTGGTTTCACTATTAGCGAATATGATTGCGAACCGTTTGATCCGCAAGGATGAGATGTTAGTGCAATCGTCGAACAGAATGCGCTAAGCTAGTTTTTAGACGATACCCTCTTTCAATAGGTCGTGGAGATGTACAAATCCCACGGCCTTTTTATTTGCCGTCACGACCAGTTGTGTGATATTTTTACTTTGCATGATGGCCAAAGCCTCGGTAGCAAATGCCTCCGCTTCGATGGTCTTCGGCGTCTTATTCATCATCTGATCCAGCGAAATCGCAGACCAATCTTTCGAATTCTCTAAGGTACGGCGAACGTCTCCGTCCGTGATAATTCCCACTAAATCCCCTTGCGAATCTAGCACGGCCGTCGCGCCTAAACGCTTAGAAGAGATTTCGTGAATGGCTTCTTGAATGGTGGCTGTTTCTGAAATGGCTGGAAAATCGTGAGAGGGGTAAATATCGCCTACTTTTAAATACAGGCGTTTGCCTAGGGCGCCGCCTGGATGGTATTTGGCAAAATCCTGCGCCGTAAATCCTTTACATTCTAACAAACAAACCGCTAAGGCATCACCTAATGCAAGCGCCACGGTCGTAGAAGTCGTGGGTGCGAGATTCATCAAATCCGCCTCCTGCTCGGCTAAAGCATGTAATATATAGTCAGCCTGCTGGCCTAAATACGAATTCTTGTTCGAGACCATCGCAATCAATTTCACTTGTAAACGCTTAATCAATGGCACCAACACCTTGATTTCCGGCGTATCCCCTGACTTCGAAATGCACACTACGGCATCGCCCTCCTGAATCATGCCTAAATCCCCGTGAATCGCATCCGCCGCATGCATAAACAAGGCAGGCGTGCCAGTCGAGTTCATCGTAGCTACAATTTTCTGGGCAATAATGGCGGATTTACCGATTCCCGTGAACACAATGCGTCCCGGAATGCTCAACAAATGTTCCACACAAGCCTCAAAATCTGAATTGCCTCTGCTTCCTGTGTTAAAACTTTTTTTGCTGTGGATTGGATATTTTTGCTTAATTTCAATGTTAGAAGAATTTGTAGGGCAAAGATAAGTAGAAGCCCGCAGAATCTTATCATCGCCGAAACAACCCATTAATCAAACTATGCCCCATCCAATAACCATCGATAGCTTAAAGGAACAGCTGAAAAAGACCTTTGGATTTAGCCAATTTCGCGGGGAGCAAGAAGCCATCATCCTAAACACGGTACAAGGCAAAAATAGCTTTGTTTTAATGCCCACAGGTGCAGGAAAATCACTTTGCTACCAATTGCCGGCGATTGCGATGGAGGGAACGGCGATTGTGATCTCGCCTTTGATCGCTTTGATGAAGAATCAGGTGGACCAAATGGTCGCTTTTGGCATTAATGCCCAATTCTTAAATTCCTCATTAACCCGCGCTGAAATCAACCGGGTGAAAGCGGAGGTCATCTCTGGAGCCGTTAAATTATTGTACATCGCCCCAGAATCCCTGAATAAGCAAGAAAACCTGAACTTTTTAAAGCAGGATGAGGCACACTGTATCTCCGAATGGGGCCACGATTTTAGACCAGAGTACCGCAAGATCCGCACGATCATCGAGACGATCGATGAGAAAATGCCCATCATCGCTTTAACGGCAACGGCTACTCCTAAGGTCCAAATCGACATCCAAAAGACCCTAAATCTGGAAGATGCCACCGTTTTCAAATCCTCTTTCAACCGCAAGAACCTCTATTATGAGATTCGTTCGAAGAAAGATATCGATAAGCAACTCATCCGTTTCATTAAGTCACACAATGGCAAGGCAGGGATTATTTATTGCCTTTCCAGAAAG
>JBEBBJ010000144.1:0-3533 GCA_041158445.1 Bacteroidota bacterium | reverse complement strand
AAATAATCTTTGGATGTTTGACTGCTCTTATTAATATAAGAAAATTGTCATTATCCTTGTCTTGAATGCTACTATTTCGACACTGTGATTTAAACACAGTATCTCTTCTTTATTTCTATCAACACGTCAAAGAACTCTTGTACTTCCAATAAACCAAACAAAGCAACCCGCTCTGTCGTGAAATTAATCACCTGATCTACTCTCAGTCTTGCCCTAGAAACCGTTTGTTCCTAGCGATTGGGAGTGCAAAGATGTAGGATTATTTTATTATTAACAAATCATGACCAAAACTTTTTTAAACATTTCACGTAAATGACTGAAAATCAAAGGAGGAATTTTTAAAATATTTTTAAACAATTAGCATATCGTGAAATAATCCTACCTTTGCGGAGGAAATAGGCGGAGAGATTTTGGCCTAAACAAAGCCAGATAATTAAATAAACATGAAAGACTACCATATCGTATACGAAGACAATCACCTCCTGATCGTGAATAAACGCGCAGGAATTCTCGTACAGGGGGATAGTACTGGAGATGTTACCTTAACCGATGTGCTGAAAGAGTATATCAAGGAAAAATACCAAAAACCGGGAGCGGTTTTCTTACACCCGGTGCACCGCTTAGATCGTCCGGTAAGTGGATTAGTGATTTTTGCACGTACTTCGAAGGCTTTAGAGCGTATGATGGAGATGTTCCGCAAGCGGGATATTCAGAAAACGTACTGGGCTGTGACGCGCAAGAAGCCTTATCCTGAAAAAGGCAAGTTAACTCACTGGCTTTTAAAGAATGAAGCCAAGAATACGACGACGGCATACGATTACCCAGAAGACAAAGCGTTGAAGGCGGAGTTGAATTATAAGATTTTGGGAAAAATCAACTTACACTACTTAGTAGAGGTAGAACCGATCACTGGAAGACCACATCAAATTCGCGTGCAATTAGCTTCGTTGAATTGCCCGATTCGTGGAGATATCAAATACGGATACGATAAACCAAACGTAGATGCAAGCATTAACTTGCACGCGCGTCGCTTGTATTTCATCCACCCGATCAAAAAGACACCTATAATCTGCAAAGCATCTGTTCCAGAGAATCCGTTCTGGGAGGAGTTTTTAGAATTAGATAACGATGAGTTCAAGATGAAAAACTTGGACTACTTATACGAATAAAAAAAGGAGCTTACATAAGCTCCTCTAAAGTCGTATTTTCTAAAACGGACAAGTTCGCGTCTCGCCATTTTGTTAAAACCGTTCTAAGTTGACACGTTTCCTCGTCAGCACAATCATCACATTTGCCATAGAAGTGCAATGACACACATAAAGCTGGGGCAATGGGACCATCCACGATGCGGATGATTTTGGCAAAAGTCACTTCAGCAGGAGGAATGCGTAGGTAATAGCCTCCGCCCTTTCCTTTTTGGGACTGTAAAATTCCGTGATTACGTAATTCTAATAAAATAGCTTCGAGGAATTTCTTCGGTATTTTCTCCGATTCCGCGATGTGCGAAATCAATAAGGGCCCTTTCTCATAGGATTGCGCCAATACTTTTAAAGCCTTTAAAGCATATTTTGCTTTTTTCGAAATCATAGTTCTGTTGATTGTGAATCAAAGCTAAACAAAATTTAGGAATACTCCATTAGCCCGCTCGATTAAGTACTAAATACTGCACCAGCATTCAGGCACAAAAAAAGAGGCTAACCTTTCGATTAGCCTCTTCATGTAATTCAAATGAATTAGAAACGGAAGTGAGAGAACGCTTTGTTCGCTTCTGCCATTCTGTGTGTATCATCTTTCTTCTTCACAGCTGCACCCTCACCTTTCGATGCTGCAATGATTTCGTTCGCTAAGCGATCCATCATTGTTTTGTCACCACGCTTACGCGCGTAACCGATTAACCACTTCATTCCCAATGAAACTTTACGTTCAGCTCGTACTTCTGTTGGTACTTGGAAGTTTGCTCCACCTACGCGACGGCTCTTAACCTCCACGGATGGCATCACATTGTTTAATGCTTTTTTCCAAGTTTCTAAACCGTTTTCTTTTGTACGCTCCTCTACTTTATCTAACGCATCATAAAAGATGGTAAATGCTGTAGATTTCTTTCCATCGTACATTAAGTTGTTTACAAACTTAGTTACTAATACATCCTTAAATTTAGGATCTGGTAATACGTAGCGCTTTTTTGGTTTCGCCTTTCTCATGTTGTTAGTTCTTTAAAATCGACCCAACCTTCTGCTTTAACGAAGCATACTGGATCTTTCTGTTAATAAATTATTTCTTTTTACCTGTTGGAGCTGCTTGACCTGGTTTAGGACGTTTAGCACCATACTTCGAACGAGACTGTAAACGACCAGTTACACCGGCTGTATCTAAAGCTCCACGAATGATGTGATAACGTACACCTGGTAAGTCTTTCACACGACCACCACGGATCAATACGATCGAGTGCTCTTGTAAGTTGTGACCTTCACCTGGAATGTAGGCATTCACCTCTTTTTGGTTTGTTAAGCGAACACGAGCTACTTTACGCATCGCTGAGTTTGGTTTTTTAGGAGTAGTCGTGTATACACGAGTACAAACCCCTCTTCTTTGTGGACAAGAATCCAAAGCTGGTGACTTAGATTTCCAAGTCATTTGCTCACGTCCCTTGCGCACTAATTGCTGAATAGTTGGCATTTTGGAATAATTACCGTTTAAATTTTAAAATTCTTTTAATCCCTTCAAGCGCGTCAGACTCAATTAGATAGAGTTCTCCCACACTAATGGGGGTGCAAAGTTAGCAATAAGATATAGAAATCAAAAGGGGAAATTAAAATTATTTCAAAAAGCCCCGTATACCCATTTCCAAACCGCGTAATTCGGCTAACCCGCGTAATCGGCCTATCGCCGTGTAACCTGGGTTCGTTTTCTTCCCTTCTTGCAAGTCATCTAACATGCGGTGACCATGGTCTGGTCGGAAGGGCAGGCGGAAATCTTTGCGACCAGATGCGATACGCTTATCCTGCTCATTTACCAATCCCTTCATCACCCCAAACATATCCACATCGCCATCTAAGTGATCCGCTTCGTGGAAGTTTCCATATTGATCCCGGCGCGTAGCGCGTAGGTGGATGAAATTAATGCGATGGCCAAGACGTTCGACCATCCCCACTAAATCATTGTCTTCGCGAACGCCATAACTACCAGTGCAGAAACACAAACCGTTCACATTACTTTCATACGCATTCAATAATTGTAGCGCATCACTTTCAGTACTCACCACACGGGGTAAGCCCAAAATCGGATACGGAGGATCGTCTGGGTGAATCGATAAATTAACCCCGGCCTCCTCAGCCGCTGGCGTGATTTCGCGAATGAAATCATATAAGTTTTCCCGCAATTCCTTCTCCCCTACATTCGCATAGGTGTCCAAAGCCTCTTGAAAAGACTTCAACGTAAAGCTTTCTTCCGAACCCGGAAGGCCGGCGATGATATTACGAATTAGTTTATCTTGTTGAGCTTGGGTAGCGGATGCTAGCCATTTTTCTGCTCTA
>JBEBBJ010000143.1:0-3594 GCA_041158445.1 Bacteroidota bacterium | reverse complement strand
CGGTCATTTCCCTTACTACCATCATCAATAATGATCAGTTCGAAATCTTGAAAATCTTGCTGTAAAACGGAATCAATGGCTCTTTTGGTTAAAGAAAATTCCGTATTGTAGACCGCCATCAACACGGAAATTTTTACATTTTTAGGCATGATATGCAACTAAATACTCACCAATATAGGCTAACGGATGCAAATCTAGTCAATTAAATACGGTTTCATTTTATTAAATGATTATGAATACAATTATCGCTTTATTTCTTTCAAATAAAAGCTCGGGTTGACTCCCACATACTTTTTAAAAGCAGCGTAAAAAGTGGAGCGATTCGCAAAGCCACTTTGGTAGATATAAGTTTCTAAGGTATACTGAGTAAACGATTCCTTCTGCGAAAGAAAATGATGAATGCGGAAACGATTAATTAATTCGGCAAAAGACATTCCATAGGCTTGCTTAATGAGTTTTGATAATTTGACCGAACTCATTTCTAGGCTTTTTGCCAAAGCCGTTAAATCTAAATCCTCCTCCAAAAAGCATTTCGATTCAGACAAATACGTACTCAGGGCATTTGATTCTGGGCTTTTTTCTAGTAAAGTAGGAAGAATTTCTCCGACGGATGGCATCCCCTTTTCTTTTGGCAAAATACATCCATCCATATTCTCCTGCACATTAGGCGTACTGATGAAATAAGAAAACAAGAAAATCCCGATGACACACTTGATTATTTGTGAGGGTGGATCGAAGCTATTATTGACAAATAAATTCAGGTATTGATATAATTGAAGCAAGAAATATAGGAATACGGTAGCACTCAATAAATTCAGCCAGAGTAGAGATTGCTTATTCATTAATACATAATTTAAGCCATATATTCTCTTTGCTTGTGCAATAGTTAACAACGTTAGCGCGCCATAGATTACACCCACTACTATTGAAACTGGCTGCACGTAACCCGCAGGAATCCAGCCAGATGGTGTGTTAATGAAGTAATTATTCTTTTGGTAATAATGATCTAAAATCACTGTCTTTTCTGCAGCGGATAATATCAAATCAGGAAACAATCCAATCAAAATACTGACAGGAAAAATAAAATGGAACCACATAAATCCTTGGATTTTTTTCTGTGGATGCACCATCGATCTAACATATAAAAACAGCACAATAGGCAAAAAGGCCCGAATAATATTAGGGGTGCGTAGCAAGAAAAGCATTTGGTAAATATGCTTAGAGGTCAGCGCATAAATGTAAAACTCTAAAAAGACGAGTGCAAAAATGACGTAGAGTAAACCATAAACCTTAGGCTGCCGATAAAACCGAAGCAAAAGAAACCCCATAAAAAGTATTCCCACACCACTAGTCAGAAACGATAAATAGGGCACAAATTCAAACATAAAGGCTTTTTAGTACATGAGATACAGAAATTTAGACAAAAAATAGCTAAAAATGGACAAATACAGGGACAAAAAATCAGGCCTTCGGATTTGATTAGGCTAATTTTCCCACCTAATCAAAATAACAAAAACAATGAAAAAAATCCTCCTACTTCTTACCCTGTCCTTATTTGTTTCGAACAGCTACGGACAAGCCAAAACAGCCAACATTCAATTTTACAAGGTAAAAACAGGCCACCGTTCGGCATTTAATGAAGCGCTTAAAAACCACACAGCAAAATTCAGAAAAGCAGGCGAGCCCTCCGCTTGGACAATCAGTAATGTCACTGGAGGAAGCCACCACAATGAAGTAATGGCCACCTATAATTTTGGTCTCTCCTGGGCAGAACGAGATGTACTAAACGGCCCTACAGCTAACTCTGAGGCAGCTAACGATTTTTACGTAAAGGTATCACCCCACCTCGAAGGCGTTTCAGCAGGTGATATCATTAGCTACAGAGCGGAGTATAGCAACAGCGCAATGAAAGAATCGACAGATAAATTTCGTTTCAATGTGCTGACGATTAAATATGCTCCATCTCAAGAGTTTTGGGATGTCATCAAACGCCTGCCTAAGGTTTGGGATAAATTAGGATTCAAAATTGCGACCTATACTACTTCCGGTGCCAATCGCCTTATTTTCTCCCGTCGCCTTCCTACAGGCTGGAAAGAATTAGACGAAGCCTCTAAACTAAAGGAAACATTTGATGAGCTTTATGGCAAAGGAGCTTACGAAAAAGACATGGCTATCATGCGTTCATTCGTTGTAGAAAATGACATTATGTACATGACCGTTCAGTCGGATTTGAGTTCTAAATAATTTATTTTCTTTTGAAGGTTGGCCCACATTTTAGCGGGTCAACCTTTTTATTTCTGATCTATGGAAGTTTATTGACTTAATACAATTTTCCCGTATTTATCGTATGTTTAAACAAAAAAACGATGAACAAACTCCTTCTCCTAGCTCTCACAATTTTCACACTATCCTCCTGCTCGAAAAGTGGCGAAACGGTTTCTAACTACTTCTCCTCCACTGACAGCATCGAGGCTGGTGGAGTAAAAATGATCCCCATTCAGACGCCTTCTGGGACGTTTAAGGTGTGGACGAAGCGTTTTGGGACTAATCCTAAAATCAAAATTCTCTTATTACACGGCGGTCCTGCGATGACGCATGAATACATGGAATGTTTTGAGACTTTCTTCCAAAGAGAGGGCTTCGAATTCTACGAATACGATCAACTGGGCTCGTATTACAGTGACCAACCGACGGATTCCACTTTATGGAAAACGGAGCGTTTTGTAGAGGAAGTGGAACAAGTTCGCAAAGCGATAGGTGCAGATTCGACTAACTTTTACATCATCGGAAACTCTTGGGGTGGTATTTTAGGCATGGAATACGCGCTGAAATACCAGAAAAATATGAAGGGACTTTTAGTCTCTAACATGGTAGCAAGTGCGCCGGAATATGGAAAATATGCGGAAGAGGTTTTGGCGAAGCAAATGGATCCTAAAGTATTAGCGGAAGTTAGAGCCATCGAGGCGAAGAAGGATTTCAATAATCCACGCTACATGGAACTCTTAATTCCTAACTTTTACCACGAACATATTTGCCGCTTAAAAGAATGGCCAGATGCTATAAATAGATCATTTAAACATGGCAACAGCTCAATCTATGTCCGTATGCAGGGACCGAGTGAATTTGGAATTAGTGGACTTTTGGAAAAATGGGATATTAAAAACCGCTTAAAAGAAATCTCTGTTCCTACCCTGATGATCGGTGCAAAACACGATACGATGGACCCGAAGGCGATGGAAGAGCAAAGCAAAATGGTTCAAAATGGTTCTTACCTCTATTGTCCTAATGGCAGTCACCTGGCCATGTGGGACGACCAAAAAACCTATATGAACGGCGTCATTTCGTTCATTAAGAAGGTGAATGGGGAATAAACTAAACCTGATTACCTATGAAATTAATTACCTTACTACTAGGCTTTTGCTATTGCATTTCCGCACAAGATACTTATCTAAAAAATATAGTAAAATTCCCCTTAGGAGCTTCCGTAAATCCGCGAATGCTGAACGAAAATGAGGCTTATCGCAACATTGCAAAAGAAGAATGGACGAGCCTAACAGCAGAAAATCACATGAAAATGATGTTGATTCATCCGGC
>JBEBBJ010000142.1:0-5276 GCA_041158445.1 Bacteroidota bacterium | reverse complement strand
CCATTAGACTGCATGAAAGAAAACATCGCGATTATGCGCGGATGGGGATACAAATAATATACTTATGAAAAAACTAGCCTTAATCACCTTATTAGCTGCACCCTTTTTAGCGGACGCACAGTCTTCCTTAAAACCAGTAATCACGCAAAAAGCGGATGCCTTGAAAGATAAGGTTATCGCTTGGCGCCGTGATTTTCACGAGCATCCAGAACTAGGGAATCAAGAAGTGAGGACTGCTGGAATAGTTGCGGCTCACTTACGTTCTTTAGGGATTGAGGTGCAAGAGAAAGTGGGATATACAGGGGTTGTCGGTGTATTGAAAGGGGGTAAACTTGGTCCTGTGGTTGCCTTACGTGCTGATATGGATGGATTGCCTGTAACGGAGCGAGGAGATTTGCCTTTTAAATCGAAGGTAATTACGGAGTTTAATGGCCAAAAAACGGGTGTCATGCACGCTTGCGGTCACGATTCACACGTGGCGATCTTGATGGCGGTGGCTGAGATTTTGGCATCAGAAAAAGCAAAACTAGCAGGAACCGTTAAGTTTATTTTCCAACCTGCAGAGGAAGGCGTGTATAACGACAAAGGGGAAATGGTACTTTCTGGAGCCGAATTGATGGTAAAAGAAGGTGTTTTAGAAAATCCGAAGGTGGATGTGATTTTTGGTTTACATATCGCTGCCGGTTCAGACAATGGTGTGATTGAGTACAAGCCGGGTGCTACCATGGCTGCGGTGGATCAATTAGATATCAAAGTAAATGGAAAGCAGGCACACGGTGCAAGCCCATGGACGGGAATCGACCCGATTGTCATCTCATCTCAGATCGTGATGGGTTTACAAACGATCGTTTCACGCTCGGTAAATATCACGGAGGATCCGGCGATCGTAACCGTTGGGGCTATACACAGTGGTATTCGCCAAAACATCATCCCAGAGTCGTCTCATATGATTGGTACCATCCGTACCTTTGGGGTAGAACAACGTAAATTAGTACACCAACGCATTAAGGATATTGCTACGAATATCGCTGTAAGTGGTGGAGGCAAGGCCGATGTGACGATTGGAACGGGTTATCCGGTTACCTACAATAATCCTCAGCTTGTGGAGAAAATGTTGCCTACTTTACAGGGGGTGAATGGTAAAGACCGGGTACGTGTCGTTCCTGCGCATACGGGGGCAGAAGATTTCTCCTTCTTCCAACAAAAAGTCCCTGGATTCTTCTTCTTTTTAGGCGCTCGCGCGGATAACAAGAAGGCGGACGAAGTGGCAGGACACCATACTCCGGATTTTCATTTAGATGAAGGTCATTTCCAAGTAGGGGTGAAAGCGCTCTCTAGCTTAGTAGTCGATTACTTCGAACAAGCCAAGAAATAATTCATTAGGGATCTGCTATTTTAGGCAGATCCCTTTTTTTATCCTAAACCTATGAAAAAACTTCTCCTTCTCCTCTTGGTAGGATGTTTCGCCTATGGCCAAAATATCAAGACCGAACTTTGGAAAAAACCTTGGAAAGCCACCTGGATAACTTACGCCGAAAACTCGGCGAATGCCTATAATTTAGTTGGGCTGAAGGATTACGGAGTGTACCGCTTTCAGCGCAAAGTCCCCTTATTAGCGAAACCTGCGAAATGCATCATTCACGTTTCCGGAGATAATCGATACAAATTATACGTTTATCTAAAGGCTGGAGAGAATAAAGTGGAGGCCTTGGTTTGGAATGAGGGGAAAGGGAAGTCCGAAGCCCAAATATCCTATGCCACTGGTTTTATTTTGCAGGCGGATGAGGAGACTTTTGAAGCTTTCAATACGAATGTAGGTTGGGAGGTGTCGAAAAATATAGGAATTAGTCCGCTGGCTGTTCGTGTACCCGGATATTATGTGGCGGGCGCAGGAGAGCTGCAGGAGTATGCCAAAGGTTGGTCGCCCTTCATCTCTGCTAAATCTTTGGGACCAGGATTAACGAAAGGCGCGGCCATCGATTCGAGAGGATGGATGTTATACCCGTCCGCTATTCCTGCCATGGAATTAAAATCCCAACGATTTGCGGCGATTCGCAAAGGGGAGGGAGATTTGATACAGGGAAAGGCCATGACGATCCCGGCGAACTCTTCGGTGGATCTTTGGATTGATCAAGGAGAATTGACGAATGCCTATCCACAATTAAGTTTTACTGGAGGCAAAGACGCTAAAATTGGTTTGACCTATGCGGAAGGTCTTTATGAGAAGAAGCCTTTGAGTACGACGACCAAGAATGGCAATCACAAAGGCAATCGAAACGAGATTGAAAATAAATACTGGTTAGGTCGTAAAGACAGCCTTATCGCGGATGGCGGATCACATACGTTTGAGACGATGACCTATCGGACGTTTCGCTATGTGCGTCTGACGGTGAAGACGGAAGCGGAGGCTTTGACTTTACAGGATTTTAAGAGTGTGTTTACAGGTTTTCCTTTTCAGGCTAAAGCCTCATTGAAAACGAACAATCCTTTGATTCCTCAATTGCTGGATGTGGGTTTCAGAACCGCCCGATTGTGTGCGATGGAAACCTACATGGATTGTCCTTACTATGAACAATTGCAATACATTGGGGATGCGCGGATTCAGGCACTTGTGAGTTTGTATTATGCAGGTGATGAGCGTTTGGTTCGCCAAGCTTTGGATCACATGGATCATTCGCGCATCGCGGAAGGGATTACGCTAAGCCGCTACCCGACAGATTTGCACCAGCAAATTCCGACTTTCTCGTTGTGGTACATCGGGATGTTGCATGATTACTTACGGTATGGAAAGGATCCCTCTTTCTTAAAAAACAAGCTGGCGGGGATGCGGGGTATTTTGGATTATTTTGCTCGCTTTGAGGGAACAGACGGTACTTTACAAAATATTCCGTATTGGACTTTCTCGGACTGGGTGAATGCCTGGCCGCGGGGAATTGCGCCAGTGGGACCTTCGGGGCGTTCATCGGTACTTGATTTTCAGTATATCTGGGTCTTGCAAAATGCGGCGGAATTAGAAAGGTATTTTGGGTATCCGGAGATGGCTGCTCGCTATGAGGCGAAGGTGAAAGCCTTGAAGCCGGTTCTTCAAAAGCTATACTGGGACGCTGGACGCGGATTGTATGCGGATACGGAAGTACATGATAAATATTCTCAACATGCGAATTCATTGGCGATATTAGCCGGAATGCCTACTTCAGGTGTGGCGGATAAGCTTTTAGTGGAAAAGGATTTAGCTCCAGCTTCCATCTATTTCAAATACTACCTTCACTTGGCTTTAACGAAAGCGGGTAAGGGGAACGATTATATGACTTGGTTGGATAAATGGAAGGAGAATATTGATATGGGTTTAACGACTTGGGCAGAGACGTCTGATATTTCCACTTCGCGTTCTGATTGCCACGCTTGGGGATCGAGTCCGAATATTGAATTCTTCCGAATTGTGTTAGGGGTGGATTCGGATGCACCGGCTTTTGGAAAAGTAAAAATCGAACCACATCTAGGTGAACTTTCGCAAGCAGAGGGTATTGTTCCTCATCCGCAGGGGGAAATTCAAGTTAGTTATAAACCAGGCAGCGCTTCGATTACCTTGCCGGGATCGGTCAGTGGAAGCTTTGTTTGGCAAGGAAAGAAATACCCACTAAAAGCAGGAAAAAATTTATTGACTATCCCTAGGTAGGATAGGACGGTTGAGCCCTTTTGCCTGTGTAGATTTGAGAAAAAAAGAAATAAACATGTACAAACACGTATCGTATCTCTGGGATGACGCGAAAGCAGCGGCGCTCGCAGGGGATGAAGTCGACTTATTTATCTACCGCTCGAACATATTAGGAGCGGATTTGCGCATCACTAATTACGGCGGAGGCAATACCTCGGTGAAATTGCAGGACAAAGATCCTTTAACGGGATCTGAGACGGAAGTGATGTGGATCAAAGGATCAGGCGGCGATATTGGCACCTTGAAAAAATCAGGTTGTGCGGCTTTGTACGTAGACCGTTTACGTTCCTTAACGAATGTGTACCGCGGATTAGCACACGAGGATGAAATGGTGGAATTATTCAACCATTGTATCTTTGATTTAGCGTCCAAAGCACCTTCCATCGACACTCCCTTACACGGTTTCTTACCGTTCAAGCACATAGATCACCTTCACCCAGATGCTGCGATCGCGATTGCTGCCTCGAAGGATGGAGAACAAATTACGAAAGAATTATTTGGTGGATTAATTGGCTGGGTAGGCTGGCAACGTCCAGGTTTCGACCTAGGATTGCAATTAAAGGCTTGTTTAGACGAGGCGGCTTCTCGCGGTGTTCAATTGCGCGGAATTATGCTGGGCTCTCACGGTTTATTTACCTGGGGAGATACCTCATACGAATGTTATGTGAATACCTTAGAGGTGATCGAAAAATGTGCGGAATTCATTGAGTCGAAAACGTCGACGATTTTTGGGGGAGCACGTATCTCTTCATTTTCTCCTGAGGAACGTTTGGCGAAGGCGGCTGCTCTTGCACCTGTTTTACGCGGTTTTTGTTCCTCCCATGTTCAAATGGTAGGGCATTTCTCTGACGATGAGCGCGTATTGCAATTCATTAATTCGAATGATTTAGATCGTTTAGCTCCATTAGGTACTTCTTGCCCGGATCACTTCTTGCGGACGAAGATTTCGCCATTAGTGCTGGGAACGGATGTTTCGGTAGAGGCTTTGACTCCCTTATTCGAAGAATACCGTCAAATGTATGCGGCCTATTACGATGGATGCAAGCATGCGAATTCACCAGCGATGCGTGATCCGAATCCGGTGGTGATTTTATATCCAGGTGTGGGGATGTTTACGTTTGCCAAAGACAAACAAACTGCCCGTGTTGCCGCTGAATTCTATACCAATGCCATCAACGTGATGCGTGGTGCGGAGGCGATTTCGTCATATACTTCGCTACCTCGTCAAGAAGCATTCGATATTGAATACTGGTTATTAGAAGAGGCGAAATTACAACGTATGCCGAAGCCAAAAGCTTTGTCTGGCCGCGTGGCATTTGTCACAGGTTCTGGAGGGGGAATTGGCAAGGCAATTGCTAAAAAGATGGCACAAGAAGGTGCCTGCGTTATTTTGAATGACGTGAATTCGGAACGTTTAGCGGAGGCGAAAGCTGAGTTCATTGGTTTGTTTGGTAAGGATGTGGTTTCGACGGTTATCGCTGACGTGACGAATCAAGAGTCGATTGAAGCGGCGATGAAGCAGGCTTGTTTGGATTTTGGTGGAGTGGATCTGATCGTGAAC
>JBEBBJ010000141.1:0-3618 GCA_041158445.1 Bacteroidota bacterium | reverse complement strand
AGACCAATTTAAATCTTTTTCCTCAAAATACTCCGTCATCGACTCGTGTTTTAAAAGGAAATTTTTCAGCACATATTTGACGAATTCTAAATCATCTTCAAACTTTTTACCTGCTGTAGGAAGGTAAGTTAAGAAGGTTTCATCGGTCAAGATGTTCTCGATAAATAATTTCTTGATTAAATTTTCTTCATCTTCCGACCAGCCGATGTTATTTTTCTCGAAGGCACGTTGTAAATCTCCCCATTTGGACAAAATATACAAGACCTTGTTCTTAGCAAGCAAGGATGTCTTCGTGTTGTTTTCCAAAAGTCGTCTATTTTCATCCCAAAGGGCAATAATTGGCAACTGCTGTAAGTAATAAAGGATTTTTAAGTACTGCTTGTTAATCGCCTCAACCTCTACCACCATGTCTTGCTTCAGGCGTTTCGCGATTTGTTTCACGTTCGCTTGGTACAATTTATAGACAGATTGAGCCGCTTCTTGCGCTTCTGCGGGAATGCTTTCTTCAGAAGTGATTTCTTGGAAATACTCTTTTAATTGAATCTCGGCAAGTTGTCTCAGGCCCTCTAAACGAGGCATTTGGTCCTCTTTTGAGACCATAAGGGATAAATCAGGCTGAAAAATGGTCGCTAAACCATCAAAAGCTAATTGATATTGGGCACGTTCTTGGGTGTAAAAAGCATACAATTGCTGAAATGCTTTGACCCGTAGTAATCTCCTGTTAACCATCCGAAAAAAAAGAGCGTCTTGTTTGAATTCCAAAATTAAGAATTTTAATTGAGAAAGGTCCTATCTTTGTGGGCAATTAATCAATATATGGGCGCGCTAAGTCATATCAATCAGTATTTCTGGAAATATAAGTCGCTACTCATTTTGGGGATTTTGTTTACCCTGCTATCGAATTTCTTCGGTGTTTTTCCTGCTCAATTAGTGCGATATGCACTCGATTTAGTGACTGAAACCATCGCCATTTATTTTCTTTTCAGTCAGTTTACTTTACAAAAGGCCTTCTACGAAATTTTTGGTTTTACCCTGTTTTTTTACGGTGGCTTGATCATTTTGATGGCCATTTTGAAAGGAGTTTTCCTGTTTTTAGTTCGTCAAACTTTGATTGTGATGTCTCGTCACATTGAATTCGAATTAAAAAATGAGATTTATACGCAGTACCAAAAACTACCTTTGTCATTCTATAGACAACAAAATACAGGAGATTTAATGGCTCGTATCTCCGAAGACGTGGGGAAAGTGCGCATGTACGTAGGGCCCAGCATTATGTATGGCCTTAATTTGATCACCGTATTTATCTTGGTGATTTATTCCATGTGGCAGGTGAATCAAAAATTGATGTGGTACGTTTTGATGCCTTTGCCCATTTTGTCTTTAAGTATCTATTATGTGAATTCGGTCATCATCCGAAAGTCTGAGGAAATTCAAGGTGCTTTATCTCAAATTTCCACCTTTGCACAAGAAGCTTTTTCAGGAATTCGGGTGTTGAAGTCCTTTGTCAGAGAGCGAAAATCAGTGAATTCATTTGCCGAAGCCTCTAATGCCTACCGCTCTAAATCGCTTGGTTTAGTGAAGGTGGATTCGTTGTTTACCCCTTTGATTGCATTGCTTGTAGGATTTTCTACCATTTTGGTGGTGTATATTGGTTCTCAAGAGGTAAATGCCGGTCGAATGACGGTGGGTAATATCACCGAGTTCATTATGTATGTGTTTATGTTGACTTGGCCGGTGACGGCTTTGGGTTGGACTAGTTCTCAGATACAAAGAGCTGCCGCCTCTCAGAAGCGAATTAATGAGTTTCTAGAAGCAAAATCAGAGTTGACGCCTGGGAAGCAGATACGCCAAGATATTGTAGGGAATTGGGAATTTAAGGACGTAAGCTTTGTTTATCCAGGTTCTGATCGTGCTGTTTTAGAAAAGATTAATTTGACCATTAAAGCTGGAGAGTCCGTGACTTTATTAGGCCAAACAGGTTCCGGTAAATCTACCGTGGCCCTTCTAATGGCTCGTTTTTATGACCCTAGCTCTGGAGAAATTTTACTCGATGGGATACCATTAAAAGATTGGGATATCGCCTGGGTGAGGTCTTTTGTAGGTTTTGTTCCGCAGGATGTCTTTTTGTTTTCAACAAGTATCTCGGATAATATTCGCTTTGGAAATGATCAACTAGATCAAGAAGACATTGAAGCGGCAGCGAAGCAGGCAGATGTATATGCGAACATTATGGAGTTCCCAGATCGTTTCGAGACCATCTTAGGGGAACGCGGAATAACCCTTTCTGGTGGCCAAAAACAACGGGTGTCCATTGCCCGAGCTTTGGCAAAAAATCCGAAAATGCTCATCTTGGATGATTGTCTTTCTGCGGTAGACACGCACACGGAACACACTATTCTGGAGAATTTAAAGCAGGTGACGAAAGGGAAATCATCGCTGATTATTTCTCACCGTGTTTCATCCGCTCGATTAGCGAATCGAATCTTTGTGTTAGCAGAAGGCAGAATCGTCGAAAGCGGAACGCATGACGAATTAATGAAAGATCAAACACTTTATTTTGAGCTATACCAGCAACAGTTGAATGAGGAATTACAACAAGTTTCCGCTCAATCGAATTAATTCAATTTCAGCTGATTTAGCTGCAAACTTTGCCTCAATCAATCGCGTCTCTGCTGCTACGGCATTTCGTTGTACCTCACGTAATTCATAGGAAGTGGCAATACCCACTTTAAAACGATCGAAAGCGATGTCAATGTTTTGTTTCGCAATCGCATAGTTTTCCGTCTCTAACTGAATCAAATTCAAAGAGTTCTCGTAGGTCACATAGGTTCTTTCTAAGGCTGATAACAAGGCATTCTTTAAATCCTCAATTTGCATAGAAGCGATTTCTGCATTGATTTTCGCGTTTTGAATTCTACGCTTCTGGTTATATCCATCAAAAATATTGATAGTAGCACGTAAGCCATAGTTGAAAACATCACTACTACCTTTCTCCACGCCAAAACCAGCCCCATTCGCCACACTATTTAAGTTGTAACCGGCTAATAGATCGATTTGTGGTTTCTGCTGACTCTGAATATTTTTCGTCTCTAAATCGCTAATTTTTTTCGATAAAATAGCCCCAATTAGCGCCGGGTTTTGAGACAAGGCGCTCATTTTTAATTCGCTAAGTGTCAACTTAGGTAACAAGTCAATGGTATTGTTGATGCTAAAGTCCGCTTTATATTCTTTTATGAGTAAGGTGTTGAAACCAATCTTAGTGTTAGTGAAAGCTTGCTCTTGGGCGATTAATAAGGCTTTATCTTCATTGAAATCTACTTGTGCGGAGTAATAATCCACCTTTGAACCTTGTCCCACCTCGTAGCGATCTTTGGCTAATTTTAAGCGGTCGTTGGAAATTTCTAGCCCTTTTTTGAAGTTGTTTACGCGAAGACTTTGGCGTATAATATCATAATAAGTAGTTGAAATTAAAGCGATTAGGTTCTCAATGTTACTCTCAGTTTGCTTCGCACCTAAGTTTTGTAATTCCTTAAATCGATCACGCAAGATAAACATCCCTTTTCCATCATACAGCGTCCAAGCCATCGCCACACCCGCATTCCCCGAGTTTGAATTAAC
>JBEBBJ010000140.1:0-3833 GCA_041158445.1 Bacteroidota bacterium | reverse complement strand
AGGCTACATAACCTTGGATATAGCCATCTGATTCCATTCGTTTGATGCGATCATGGGTAGGACTCAGGGACAGATTAACTTGTTCTGAAATGTCTTTCAAGGTTTTTTGGCTGTCAGTTTGAATGATTTGTAAGATTTTGAGGTCTAATTCATCGAGGTTCGAGTTTTTTGCCATAAAGTTTTCTGATTATTGCTAAAATGAAGATGCTGTATAGTAAATATTACTTATTATATGGTATTATGCAAGATATTTTATGGTGTATCCTATATTTGCAATGTATTATACTTCATCAAAGGTAAAGGCCAGCGAATTTTTTTCGGTGGCCTTTCTTTTTAAAACTATACGTTATGATCATAGGTGTTCCAAAAGAAATTAAAATTCAGGAGTTTCGGGTAGGCTTAACTCCGGCAGGTGTTCAAGGTTTAACGGCTAATGGACATCAAGTATATGTACAAGCGAGTGCAGGTGAGGGTTCAGGCCTAACAGATGCGCAATATAAAGAAGCAGGTGCGGTCATTTTAGCTACAGCTGCTGAAGTATATGCGGTAGCTGATATGATTGTGAAGGTGAAAGAACCTTTAGCAGCCGAGTTTCCGCTTATCAAAAAGAATCAAATTCTATTTACCTATTTCCATTTCGCGGCCTCACGTGAATTAACTTCTGCGATGCTTAGTTCTGATGCCGTATGTATCGCCTACGAAACAGTGGAATTAGCTGATCGTAGTTTACCACTTTTAACACCTATGTCCGAAGTGGCAGGTCGCATGGCCATTCAAGTGGGTGCCTTTTACTTAGGAAAACCCCAAGGTGGAAAAGGGAAGTTATTAGGAGGAGTTCCTGGTGTTAAACCGGCTAATGTATTAGTCTTAGGTGGTGGTGTGGTCGGTACACAAGCTGCGAAGATGGCGGCAGGCTTAGGAGCCAATGTGACGATCATGGATACGAACCTTGCGCGTCTTCGTTATTTAGATGAGGTAATGCCTGCTAATGTTTCTACCCAGTTTTCTACTTCTTATGCGATTCAGGAAGCTTTACCAGCTGTGGATTTAGTGATCGGTGCTGTTTTATTACATGGTGCTAAAGCCCCTCACTTAATTAAGCGAGATGACCTTAAGAAGATGTCTCCAGGTACGGTTTTAGTGGATGTGGCTGTGGATCAAGGTGGATGCATTGAGACCTGCAAACCTACGACTCACGAGAATCCGATTTATGAAATAGACGGTATTGTACACTATTGTGTGGCTAATATGCCAGGAGCCGTACCACAAACATCGACCATGGCCTTAACTCAAGCGACATTACCTTATGTACATTTGTTAGCTAATTTAGGCTGGACAGAGGCGTGCAGTCAAAACGAAGCCTTAAATAAGGGCTTGACGATCTATGATGGTAAACTATTCCATCCAGGTGTGGCGGCAACGTTTAATCTTTAAAAGAAACGATCGTGAAAATTGACTAAGAATATCTCGTGGGTTGCTCTGGTGATGGCAGTATACAACCAGCGTAGGTATTCTGGGTCAATTTGATCTTCCTTTAAATAACCCTGATCTACAAATACGGCAGACCATTGTCCCCCTTGGGATTTGTGAACCGTTAGTGCATAGGCAAATTTCACTTGTAAAGCATTCAAATAAGGATCCTTTCTGATGGCTTCCGTCCGCTCTTTTTTCTTTGGAATGTGGGCATAATCCTCGCAAACCGAATCATATAGTTTTTTGTTGGCCTCTCTACCTAAGGCAGATTCAGCTGAATGCAAGGTTTCCAAGAGGATTTTGGCCTCAATAGGAGGATGATCTTCGTAATCACAAAGTCGTAGGGATACATCTAAGAATCGCTGCCCATGCATTTCTTCTTCCCGTTTGATCTTCATGATTTCTACGAAATCGCCATTAGCTAAAAATCCAGCCGGAGAATCTTCATCTAGCCAATGGTAATTATTTCTCACTATCATCAATAAATCGCCACTCGATATTTCATCCTCTTGGTACAAAATCGTTCGCCTCACAAATTCATTCAATTGCACGGCACTCTTATTCGAACGCGTTAACAGGATAGTTTCCTCTTTGCCAAATTTCTTAAAAGCATAATGCATCCCATCTTCCATCTTTTCGCCGGTCATCCGGAAGATGTCTTTAAAAGATTTTGTGTTGAATTGAATCGCAGTAGAATTAGCTAAAAGTAATTGCCTCAATGCCGTAGCATTGTATAAAATGCCTGAATTTACATCCTGACGCATGACATCCGTTAATTCATGATCTACTACTTCCATGTGGAATTCGGAGGAAATATAGTCTTTCGAAAGGGCAGGAGATAAACTTTTTCCAACTGGTGGTAACTGAGCGGTATCTCCCACGAAGATCAGTTTATTACCCGTGTGTCCATTCTCCGGATTCGTAAATACGTATTCAATTAAATCTGTTAGTAGACTATTTGTGCCAAAATCCGATTCATCCGTAATCATCGATGCCTCATCCACAATAAACACCGTATTCGTGGCATAATTGCTCATACGTTGGAAACTTAGTGCGCCAGAATGCGGGTTACTTACTTGCCTGTAGATTTTTTTGTGAATGGTGCTGGCCTTCTTTTTAGCATAATTTGCCATTACTTTCGCCGCTCGACCCGTCGGGGCCATCAATTGGGTTTTATAGCCAAAGGAAGGCAGGATTTTAATTAAGCTTGAAATTACGGTCGTTTTACCCGTTCCGGCATAACCTTTGATGATAAACGTAAGCGCTGCCCATTCGTCTTTGTTGAGTACAAATCCACTTAACTTTTGAAAGAGCTGCGCCTGAGAAGGTGTAGGTTCAAAAGGGAATTTTTGATGCAGTAAAAAGCTCGGGCTTTTTTCGGTGCTCATGATTTAATTTATAAAATAGATTCCGCTACCGATAGGGAGTTTTCAACAGATAATTGTCTGAACACATTGATCAAACAAACGCGCTCATAGCTGGCTAATTCCTCTACGAGTATTTCGGCTTCCTCTACTTCTTCTTCAATAATTAATCTAGCTCTGGTAGTTCCCCAATGCAAGGGTTCCTCCGGAGTATACCAAATTCCTTCTTTCAAAAAGGCTAAGTTCGCCATACTGCAATCTTGAATTCTCCCGTCTTTCACAAATATCACCTCATCTGCTTCCGTATGGGCATCTAAGAATGTTTGGAAAAAACCTCTCTCAGCCCATTTATAACCATAATCAATTTCTCCCGTGTCGACTAAGGCGAATCGGTTGACTTCTTTTTTCGTGTATGGCAGGATTTCGATAGTCTCTGGATCTTCCTGGTAAGTTATTCTTAATCGATGTGTTCCTTCCGTTGGCAAGACTTGTTCCGCCACTAATTCTTCCACATCAAAAGGTTCCCATTCTGGGAAAAATTGATCAAAGGTCTCGTTTACCCTCATTTGATGGAAATCAAGGTGTTGTGCTTGACCGTTTTGAATGCAGATAGTTTCTAAAAAGGAAAACATATTAGAAGGGGAGATAGACTTTTTGAATTAATTCGTTGTACTCTTTTTGAACCTCAGAAAAGACGGTAATTCCACCGCCACTCTTATACATCAGTCCTTTTTTGCTCTTTTCAATGAATCGAATGAGAACGCCAGAATTGAAGTTTGTTCCATCAAATTTACCCATAATTCCGGTATAAAATCCGCGCTCATACTGTTCTGCTTTTTTTATCAATTCCATGGTGGCTTTTTTAGGAGCACCTGTAATTGATCCAGCGGGCAATAATTTCACTAAAATAGAGCCGAATTTACGTTCAAATTCAGGCATTAATGTACCTGTGATTTTGGATGACATCTGCCAAAGTTCCCCCGTATGCGTCTTCAC
>JBEBBJ010000139.1:0-7355 GCA_041158445.1 Bacteroidota bacterium | reverse complement strand
CCGCAACTTCGATGTAACGGATTCCCGTTTCTACGGAATGATGTTGCAATACCCAGCTTCAAACGGTGAGGTATTTGATTATAGCGCGTTAATCGCAGCAGCGAAAGAAAACGGCTTACAAGTGGTTGTGGCAGCTGATTTATTAGCATTAACATTATTAACGCCTCCAGGTGAAATCGGAGCCGATGCAGTTGTGGGTGTTTCTCAACGTTTTGGGGTACCGATGGGCTTCGGTGGCCCACACGCTGGATTCTTCGCAACGAAAGAAAAATACAAGCGTAATATTCCAGGTCGTATCATCGGAGTTTCGGTGGATGCAGAAGGAAACCGCGCTTTACGTATGGCGCTTCAAACCCGCGAGCAACACATTCGCCGCGAAAAAGCGACGTCTAATATCTGTACCGCTCAGGTTTTATTGTCGATTATGGCAGCCTCTTACGCGATCTACCACGGCCCAACAGGCTTGAAGAAAATCGCCGAAAAAGTATACGGCTTAACCGAATTACTAGCGGTGAATCTACGTAAACTAGGTTTCGTGCTAGAAAACACGAATCACTTCGATACGTTGACGATTCAAACGGGAGCACAAACGGCGGAATTACGTACTTTGGCAGAAAAAGCAGAGCGTAACCTACGTTATACGGCGACTACGACAAGCATCTCTTTAGATGAGACGACGCAAGAGGCTGATGTGATCGAGATCATCTCGTTCTTCGAAACCTTGAAAGGAGCGAAAACGTCAGAGAAAAATGTTACTTGGGCGATCCCAGCAGCCTTAACTCGTACGTCGACTTATTTAACGCACAGCGTTTTCAATAAATACCATTCTGAGCACGGGATGTTACGTTATTTAAAATCATTAGAGTCCAAAGATTTATCGATGGTTCACTCGATGATCTCGTTGGGTTCATGTACTATGAAATTGAATGCGACTACGGAGATGATTCCGGTGACTTGGCCAGAATTAGGCAAAATGCACCCCTTCGCTCCGGCCTCTCAAACAAAAGGTTACCAACAATTAGTAACTGATTTAAATGAGTGGTTATGTGAGATTACGGGTTTTGCCAAAATGTCGATGCAGCCTAACTCCGGTGCACAAGGCGAATACGCTGGTTTGATGACTATCAGAGCATACCACGCTTCTCGCGGAGATCACCACCGTAACATTGCAATCATCCCATCATCTGCACACGGTACGAATCCGGCATCTGCAGTTATGGCTGGCATGAAAGTCATTGTATCGCCATGTGATGCGAACGGAAATATTGACGTGGCTGATTTGAAAGCCAAAGCCATCGAACACAAAGACAATCTTTCTTGCTTGATGGTAACTTACCCAAGTACGCACGGGGTGTTTGAGGAAACGATTCAAGAGATTTGCGCGATCATCCACGAAAATGGAGGTCAAGTGTATATGGACGGAGCGAACATGAACGCGCAGGTGGGATTAACGTCACCAGCACGCATTGGAGCGGACGTTTGCCACTTGAACTTGCACAAGACTTTCTGTATCCCTCACGGAGGTGGTGGCCCAGGTATGGGACCTATCGGCGTGGCGCCACAGTTAGTTCCTTTCTTGCCAGGACACGTAAATGATGGAACATCAGGTGCGGTTTCTGCAGCACCAGTAGGATCTGCGAGTATTTTAGCGATCTCTTACGCGTACATCGCGATGATGGGCGGAAAAGGTTTGACAACTGCGACTGAAACGGCGATCTTAAACGCAAACTATATCAAGGCACGTTTAGAGAAGGAATTCCCTATCCTTTATACTGGATCACAAGGACGTTGCGCACACGAGATGATCGTGGATTGCCGTCCATTTAAATTATCGGCTGGAGTAGAAGCGGAGGATATTGCCAAACGTCTCATGGACTATGGTTTCCACGCACCTACCCTTTCGTTCCCAGTTGCTGGAACCTTAATGATCGAGCCTACTGAGTCGGAAAACAAAGACGAATTAGACCGTTTCTGTGACGCGCTTCTAAGCATTCGTGCAGAGATTCGCGAGATCGAAGAGGGCAAAGCAGACAAAGCATCCAACGTATTGAAGCACGCTCCACACACACAATCGGCTGTTTTACTAGGCGATTGGGATCGTCCTTACTCACGTGAAAAAGCGGTATTCCCGCTGGCGTATGTGAAGGCGAATAAGTTTTGGCCTACCGTATCTCGTATCGACTCTGCTTATGGAGACCGCAACTTAGTTTGCGCTTGCGAGCCGATGGAGAGTTATATGTAATTTACGTTTAATAAGCGTTTCACAAGAGGCGGACCTATTCTGGGTCGCAAATAAAAATTAGTATGCTTGCATAACATAATTCCTTTTATTTATATTTACGCAACGAGATTTAAAAACGTAGATATGAATCGTGCCATTAAAAAAGTAGCCATATTAGGCTCAGGAATTATGGGCTCCAGAATCGCCTGTCATTTCGCAAACATTGGGGTTCAGGTCCTTTTATTGGACATCGCACCACAGACTTTGAGCCCAGAGGAAGAGGCCAAAGGACTTCGTTTAGAACACCCTTCGGTACGTAACCGAATCGTCAACGCAGCATTTCAACAAACTATAAAAGCAAAGCCCGCATCGCTCTACGCGTCGGGCTTTGCGAATAACATCAAGCTAGGCAACTTCGATGACAACCTATCTGAAATCAGTTCTGCTGACTGGATCATGGAAGTAGTCGTAGAAAACCTAGCCATCAAACAATCTCTCTACGAAAAGGTAGAGAAGTTCCGTACTCCGGGTACCTTAGTGACTTCGAATACCTCGGGTATCCCGATTCATTTAATGTCAGAAGGTAGAAGCGCCGATTTCCAACAACATTTTTGCGGAACACACTTCTTCAACCCTCCCCGCTATTTGCGTTTATTCGAAGTGATCCCTGGTCCGAAAACGGATCCGGCTATCCTCGAATTCTTGCTACAATATGGCGAAACCCAATTAGGCAAAACGGCTGTTCTTTGTAAGGACACTCCTGCCTTCATCGCGAACCGCATCGGCGTTTATTCGATGATGCAGACGATGAAAGTCGTAGAGGAATTAGGCCTAACGGTGGAACAAGTGGATAAATTAACTTCCAAAGTCGTAGGTCGTCCTAAATCAGGCACCTTCCGTCTTTCGGATGTGGTCGGTTTAGATACGACGGTTCACGTGGCGAATAATTTAAAAGCCGCGCTCGTAAACGACGAAAGCAAAGAGATTTTCAACCTTCCGGTGATGTTACAGCGTTTGATGGAAAACAAATGGCTGGGCGATAAGACGGGACAAGGATTTTATAAGAAGACCAAAGACGAAAAAGGTAAAACAGTCATCCTGAGCCTGGACTTGAATACCTTCGAATACCGCGCCGCGGAACGAGTGAATTTTGAAACATTGGATCGCTCGAAGGCGATTGATAATTTAGCGGATCGCTTCGCGCTTTTATTAGCAGGAAAAGATTTAGCTGGTGAATTCTACCGCAAAACTATCTTAGACGGTTTCCGTTATGCATCGAATCGCATTCCGGAGATTGCAGATGATCTAGTCAAAATCGACCAAGCTATTTGTGCGGGTTTTGGCTGGGAGATGGGTATTTTTGAAACCTGGGACGCCATCGGTGTCGTGCAAGGAATCGAGTTAATGAAAGCGGAAGGTTTAGCGCCTGCGGCTTGGGTTACCGAAATGGTTGCTGCAGGAAATACCACTTTCTACAAAGTGGAAGGCGGCAAGCAACTATTCTATGACATCGCTACTAAGAAATACCAAGCCATTCCAGGTGCAGAAAAGCAAATCAATTTGCAGATCTTAAAGCCTACGAAGACGGTTTCGTCGAATGACGACATGCATATCGTGGATTTAGGCGATGGCATTTTAGGATTAGAATTCCACTCGAAGATGAACACGATGGGCCAAGGGGTGCTAGAGGGCATTCAGGAGGCAATCGCGACGGCGGAAAAAGATTTCCAAGGATTGGTGATCGGAAACGAGTCGAACGAGGCATTCTCTGCAGGTGCAAACCTAGGTATGTTGTTCATGTTCGCGATGGAGCAGAAATTCGACGACATCAACACGATGATCGCGACCTTCCAAGAAACCATGATGCGCGTTCGCTACTCGGGTATTCCGGTGGTGGTGGCACCTCATACCTTGGCTTTAGGTGGTGGTTGCGAAATCAACTTGCACGCAGATAAGATTGTCGCTCATGCGGAATTATATATGGGTTTAGTGGAAGTGGGTGTGGGTTTAATTCCTGCAGGAGGTGGTACGAAAGAAATGGCTTTGAGAATGGGAGATGCTCGTCGCGCAGGTGACGTAGAATTGAACCGTTTGCAAGAGGCCTTTATGAATATTGCGACGGCGCGTGTGAGTACTTCGGCGCATGAGGCGAGAGAGATGAATTATTTAAGAGCTCAGGATCGCATTGTGTTGAATCGCAATCAGGTGATATCGGAAGCGAAAAGAGAGGCTTTGGCCTTAGCAGACGCAGGATATGTCCAAAAAGCGAGACGCAACGATGTCTGGGTGGAGGGAAAACAAGGTTTGGCCCTATTCAAAGCAGGAATACAAGGCATGCTCATGGGATGTTACATCTCTGAGCATGATGCGTTAATCGCAAATAAATTAGCCTACGCTATCTGCGGTGGCGATTTAGACGCTCCGCAAGTCGTGAGCGAAACCTACTTACTCGACCTAGAAAGAGAGGCCTTCCTTTCATTATGCGGCGAGAAAAAGACCATGGACAGAATCCAAAGTTTATTAGGTGGCGGTAAACCACTCAGAAATTAAATTTTACGAAGATGAATGCATATATCATAGCAGGATACCGCACAGCAGTTGCGAAAGCCAATAAAGGAGGATTCAGAACTACGCGTCCGGATGATTTAGCGGCGGAAGTCATTAAACATTTGATGAAGCAGGTGCCTAGTTTGGACCCGGCGCGTGTCGAAGATTTAATCGTAGGAAATGCGATTCCGGAAGCGGAGCAAGGCATGCAAATGGCGCGTTATATCTCGCTTTTATCATTACCTAAAAGCGTTCCTGGTTTCATCATCAACCGCTATTGTGGTTCAGGTTTAGAAGCTATCGCTTTGGCTTCCGCTAAAATCGCATCCGGCATGGCCGATTGCGTGATTGCTGGAGGAACAGAATCGATGTCGATGCTACCGATGATGGGCCATAAAACGGTTTTGAACTACGGAATCGCGAACGAACATCCAGACTATTATATCGGAATGGGTCTAACGGCAGAGGAAGTGAGCAAGAAGTATAACGTAACGCGCGATGAGCAAGATGCATTCTCTTTCGCTTCTCACCAAAAGGCTTTAGCGGCACAAAAAGCGGGTAAATTCACTTCGCAAATTGTTCCAGTAGAGGTTTCTGAGAATTATTTCGATGCCAAATCAGGTACAAAACAAACCCGCAGCTGGACGGTGTCACAAGACGAAGGTCCACGTGCTGACACAACCATTGAAGCCTTAGGAAAATTAAGACCTGTCTTCGCGATGGGCGGAACGGTTACCGCAGGTAATGCTTCCCAAACATCCGATGGAGCGGCTTTCGTTTTAGTGGTTTCAGAGAAATTAGTCAAAGAATTACACTTAGAGCCGATCGCTCGCATGGTTTCCTACGCTACGGCAGGGGTTGAACCGAGCTTGATGGGAATTGGACCCGTAGAGGCGATTCCAATTGCTTTGAAAAAGGCAGGCTTAAAGCTTAACGATATTCAACAAATCGAGTTGAACGAGGCGTTTGCGGCGCAGTCTTTGGCTGGGATGTTCAGGCGCTAAATTGTCCATCCAATTATTCAATGAAATGCGTCTTCGCAACCAAAAATACGGTATGGTCACTGCCTGCGTAGGTGGCGGTCAAGGGGTAGCTGGAATTTACGAATTGCTATGACCCCAAAAGAGTATATTGATTTAGAGTCTGAGTTTGGGGCACATAATTACCATCCAATTCCCGTCGTTTTAGAACGTGGTGAAGGGGTGCATGTCTTCGACGTAACAGGAAAAAAGTACCTCGATTTTTTATCTGCCTATAGCGCAGTGAATCAAGGACATTGCCATCCGCGTTTAGTCAAAGCCATCTCCGACCAGGCAGCTCGCCTAACCTTGAGTTCCCGCGCATTCCATACGAATCTATTAGGTTCGACGGAGAAAAAGTTAGCGGAGAAATTCGGCTATCAGAAAGTCTTATTGATGAATACGGGCGTAGAAGCCGGAGAATCTGCCATCAAGTTAGCTCGTAAATGGGCTTACGAGGTGAAAGGTGTTCCAGCAAATCAAGCCGAAATCATCTTCGCGGAAGGTAATTTTTGGGGTAGAACCATCGCCGCGGTTTCCTCTTCGAATGACCCGTCATCCTACCATAATTTCGGTCCTTTTGTTCCGGGATTCAGCCGAATTCCCTACAATGACCTCAAAGCATTAGAAGAAAAATTACAAAACCCGAATGTGGCAGCCTTCATGGTCGAACCCATTCAGGGAGAAGCTGGCGTGGTCATTCCATCGCCAGGCTATTTGAAAAAAGCGGCTGCCTTATGTAAAAAACACCGCGTTTTATTCATCGCAGATGAAATCCAAACCGGATTAGGGCGTACAGGAGCCTGGTTAGCTTGCCACCACGAATTAGTTCATCCGGATATTTTATTATTAGGAAAAGCGCTTTCAGGCGGATTTATGCCGGTTTCAGCGGTGCTTTGCAATGATGAGATTATGCTCACCATCAAGCCGGGAGAACATGGATCCACTTACGGGGGAAATCCTTTGGCCTGTGCAGTCACTAACGTGGCTATCGATATTATCGAAGACGAGGATTTAGTCGAAAATGCGACCATCAGAGGCCAACAATTACTGACTTTCCTCGAAAGCTTGCGTGATAAAACGGCCTTAATTAAATCAGTCAGAGGAAAAGGCCTGTTGTGTGCGATCGAAATCGACACGCCAGAAGACAGTCCGGTGGCTTGGGAAATTTGCCTGGATCTGATGAAAAAGGGATTGTTGGCGAAACCAACCCACGGCAATAAAATCCGCCTAGCTCCACCTTTGACGATCACGGGTGCGGAGATGGATCAAGCTTGCAGTATTATCGACCAAGTTTTTCTGGGCTATTAAGCGATTTCGAAGCAACGCATCGAAATGCCGCCGTACACGAGTTCGTCGTACGTGAATCTTACTTCCTCATTTTTACGAGCCAAAGCCAAGGCATACAACATCGGAATGTAGTGATCCGGCGTAGGAACGGATTTTAATCCACCCGGTGCACGCGCATAATCGACTAAACTGTTGATGTCCTTATCGAGGATTTTTTGTGTTGTAAACGCATCAAATTCCTGAGCCCAATCGTAGGCAAAATGTTCCTGCCCCATCGA
>JBEBBJ010000138.1:0-3649 GCA_041158445.1 Bacteroidota bacterium | reverse complement strand
TTTTTGGTGGCGTTCAAGTAGGAACCATTACCTATTCTTTCCGCGGCATGCCGGGAGATATCAAGCAAATCATCCAATACTGTGTAGATTCAGGTGTTTCTGCCATTGAATTAATGGGAGACGCTGTAGAAGATTACGCAGGTCGTCCCGCTAATCCGGTACCGATGCGTTGGACTCCAGGTCAACCTCGCCCAACACTGACGGATGAGCAAAAAGCAGCTTTAGCACAATACCAGAAAGATGTTTCTGCTTGGCGAGAGTCTGTTTCGATGGACAAATTCAAAGAAGTGCGTAAAATGTTAGATGAGGCGGGTATCTCTGTTTATGCCTACAAACCCAATGCGTTTGGCGAGAAAAACTCGGATGCAGAAGTGGAATCAGCTTTACGTGCGGCTAAAGTATTAGGTGCCAAGTCGGTGACTTTGGAATTACCTACGTCTTCAGCACAAACACAGCGTTTAGGCGCTTTGGGAGAAAAGCACAAGATCTATTTCGGTTACCACACACATACCCAGGTGAAGGATACGGTGTATGATGAGGCTTTGGCCCAAAACCCCTACAATTCCATCAACCTAGACTGTGGACACTATATCGCGGTGGGAGCTCCTCACACAAGTGCCAGCTTATTAGCCTTCATCGAGGCGAAACACGATCGCATTTCGAGCATGCACATTAAAGACCGCACATCGAAAGAACACGGTGCCGGTAACCTTGTTTGGGGATCAGGTGATACACCTTTAAAGGAAGTATTAACCTTATTAAAGAAAAATAAATACAAATTCCCAGCTACCATTGAACTGGAATATGAAGTTCCAGCTGGCTCTACTCCGGTAGAGGAAGTGAAGAAATGTGTGGCTTTTGCTAAGAATATATTAGCCTAAATAATATTTAGCCTAAAAAATGAGGGCCGCTCACGAAAATGAGCGGCCCTTTATTTTATTATTACTTGTACGCATCTATCGTCTCGATACTTCCATCCGGACGGTATTTCAACTCCGTCACTTTGATGTTTCTTAAATGGGTTCTACCAGAAATCTCCACATCATGGTAATACAGATACCACTTCCCATTTTGCTCAATAATCGAATGGTGATTCGTCCATCCTTTCACTGGCTTAAGAATCACACCTTGGAAAGTAAAAGGGCCATAAGGGCTCGATCCTGTGGCGTAAGCAATGTTGTGCGTATCTCCCGTCGAATAAGAGAAATAGTATTTCCCTTGGTATTGATGCACAAAAGCAGCTTCGAAGAAACGGCGATCGTGATCTTCAGATAATAAGACCTTACCCGCTGCATCCAAAATCTGCACATTACGCGGCGCCTCGGCCATCTCTTTCATGTTTGCATCCAAGCGAGCAACCTTTGCCATCAAAGCAGGTTGACCATTGGCAGGCTGAGACTCATCCGTCGCACCATAAACTCCTGACTTCCAGCGCTGTAATTGACCTCCCCAAATTCCTCCGAAATACAAATAATACGAACCATCCTTGTCTTTAAAAACGCAAGGGTCGATACTGAAAGAGCCTTTCATGTATTCTTTCTCTGCTTTGAAAGGTCCCTCTGGTTTAGCTGATGAGGCCACCCCTATTCTGAAAACACCTTCCTTGTCTTTTGCTGGGAAATACAAATAATAAGTACCCTTAGCTTCAGCTGCATCTGGCGCCCAAAGCATCTTCGATGCCCATGCCACATCTTCTAATTTTAACGCAACCCCGTGGTCTACTACCGGACTTGCGGGCGTCTTTTGAGATAAAACATGGTAATCGCGCATCGCAAAGTGACTCCCTAAATCATCTTCCTTTACCCCTGCATCGATGTCATGAGAGGGATAAATGTAAATTTGGCCCTGAAAAACATGGGCAGATGGATCCGCTGTGAACATGTGCGAGACCAAAGGCTTCGACTGCCCCAGGGCTGTTAAACTTAAGAGACTGAATGCAAGTATTTTTTTCATAGTAATTCGTTTATGTTTAAAGGTCTGAATTGTTTATTTTTACTTTTATGAAATCGATCGAAACTGCCTTATTATCTTATGGAATGTCAGGACGTGTTTTTCACGCCCCCTTCATTCAATTACATCCCGGATTCAATTTAGTAGGATCCTGGGAACGCTCCAAGAAAAACATCGAGAATGCCTATCCTGGAACTTCATCCTACGATTCGATGGAAGCCGTTCTAGCAGATCCTTCGATCGAGTTAATCATCGTTAACACACCCATTTATTCGCACTTTGAATACGCATCTGCTGCTCTAATAGCAGGAAAGCACATCGTCGTTGAGAAAGCATTTACCTGTAACGCTTCTGAAGCGGAGCAATTAGTGGCATTAGCTAAAGAGGTGAACAAACAGATTTTTGTCTACCAAAACCGCCGCTGGGATTCCGATTTCTTAACACTTAAAAAGGTGCTTTCAGATGGCGTTTTAGGCGATATCGTCGAAGCAGAATTTCATTTTGACCGCTATAATCCACTCATGTCGCCTAAGCGACACAAAGAGGATGCTGGTCCAGGCGCTGGAATCGTGACCGATTTAGGCCCACATTTAATTGATCAGACTTTGCATTTATTTGGCAAGCCTACCCACGTCTTTGCAGATTTACGCAAAACCCGTCCAGGAACAGAAGTGATCGACCTTTTCGAGATCTTATTATACTACCCAGCCTTGCGCGTTCGATTAAAAAGTGGTTATTATTTCAAAGAACCTATCCCCGCTTTCCAATTACATGGAACAAAAGGAAGCTTTATCAAAACCCGTTCAGATCGCCAAGAAGTTGATTTAGATAAAGGCCATGTACCAATGGGCGAAAATTGGGGAGTAGATGCCGTTAGCGAATATGGCCTTCTGAATGTAGACGGAGGCAGCCCAGAACGCGTTCCATCTGAAAAAGGAAATTACATGGCATTTTATGAAAATGTGTATCAAACGTTACGAGAAGGTGCACAGCCAGCAGTACCAGGAGAAGATGGAATCGCCAGTATGCGCGTCATCGATGCCGCCTATGAAAGTTTAGAGAAACAAGCCGTTATCACCTACTAAAATGGAATTATTCAAGCAATTTGAGCCAGAATTAAGCAAAAAAATACAACAAGCTGGTGTCGTTCGTAAATTCAAAACGGACGATTATTTGATGAAAACGGGGCAATCGATTCGCTCTGCTGTTTTGGTAACGAAAGGAATCATCAAAGTTTTCCGCGAAGACGACGAAGGCAACGAGGTATTTATGTATAATTTACATCCCGGTGAAGCATGTGCCATCTCCATGACCTGTGCCGCGAGACAATTATCATCTCAGATTATGGCCAAAGCCCTTGTCGACACCGAGGTCATCGCTATTCCCATCGAATTAATGGACGAATGGGCGGCGAAATACAAGTCTTGGTACCAATTTGTACTCGAAACCTACCGTTCTCGCTTTGAAGAATTACTCGACACCTTAGACCAAATCGCGTTTAGAAATTTAGATGAGCGCCTGCTTTGGTACTTAAAACAACACCAAAAAAGCCTTAAAACGAATATCTTAAAGGCCTCCTTCACAGATATCGCTCAAGAATTGAACTCCTCCAGAGAGGTCATTTCGCGTTTGATGAAGAAATTAGCGGAGAAAGGCTACATTAATATCAACAAAAACCAGATTGAAATCATAGATTTAA
>JBEBBJ010000137.1:0-4156 GCA_041158445.1 Bacteroidota bacterium | reverse complement strand
ATTGGACGGATTGGACTTAGCGCTGGTTCGTTTCACGGGTTTTGGGCTGGACACGTCTTATGATATTTTGCATTATGACACCCGCCCCTATCCAGCAGATTTTAAGGAGTCGATTCGTTCGGTTTTTGCCAAAGAAACCATTCATTTCCCCACCCTTTCTACGCTTAACGCCCAAATTGGACGTTTGCACGCTTCCCTAATTTTAGAAGTTTTAGCGACTTGGGGTGTGGATCCATCCGAAGTAGACGCGATTGCCTCCCACGGCCAAACCGTCATGCACCGCCCCGACAGAACCGGCAAACTCCCACACTCGACCTTGCAAATAGGCGACGGCGATCACATCGCCCAACTAACCGGCATCATTACCCTTTCCGACTTCCGCCAAAAACACATTGCAGCCGGAGGCGAAGGAGCTCCTTTAGCGATGTTTGGCGATTATTTCTTGTTCTCTCAAAAAGGCGAAAACCGCATCTTATTAAACATCGGAGGCATCGGGAATTTCACTTATTTACCTGCCTCGGGAGATCCTGCTGGCATCTTAGTAACCGATACCGGCCCTGGAAATACCTTGATCGATGCAGCGGTTCGCCGTTATTTCAATAAAGCTTATGACGAAGATGGCGCCATTGCCCTCTCCGGAAAAATCGGTACAAGTATTTTAGCAGAGCTAATGAGCCTGAGCTTTTTCAAGGATTCTTTCCCGAAAAGCACCGGCCCTGAATATTTTAATTTAGACATCGTCCACGCTTCCATCAGCCCCGCTGATTTAATCGCGACTTTAACAGAATTCACCGCCCAAAGCATCGCTCTCGCCATGAAAACCTACATTCCATCTTCTGTGGAAGGTACCGTTTACGTGAGTGGTGGTGGCAGCAAAAATCCGGTGATCATGGCACGACTAGCCGAGCTTCTTCCCTTCCGCGTTTGCGAAAGTGATGAGTTAGGCATGCCATCGGCTGCAAAAGAGGCTGTTTTATTTGCTCTACTGGCGAATGAGACCTTGGCTGATTCTCCTAATTCAGAGAGGTTGGGGGATTCGCCGTGGGTAAATTTTGGAAAAATTTCGTTGTAAAAATTCTAAGAATTTTTACAACATGGTGAATGGTAAGTGGTGAATGGTAAATGAATTTAAATGGTGAATGGTAAGTGGTGAATTATAAATGAAATCCTCCGGACTCATTTCCTACGGACTGACTAAATTAGATTAGAGATTATAGAGCAAAGAGTAGAGATAATTTCCTACGGACTAAGCCGCGCAGCGGCGACTCATTGACTAAGCCATGAAATGGCGACTTTTAAGCTGCGAAGCAGCGACTAACGAGCCACAGCGTGGCGAGATTTATGAAATACAAATTTACCGATTCCATCCTGTTCGAGGATACTGATTTTATTGTGATTAACAAGCCCTCTGGCATTTCGACGCTGGATGAGCGGAAGGATGATTTGGCGCCGGCGATCCTGCGTTTAGCGAAGGAATATTCGTCAGATGCGCAGGTGGGTCACCGTTTAGACAAGGAAACTTCTGGAGCTTTGGTGATTGCCAAAAACCCAGAAGCCTATCGCCACATCTCCATGCAATTCGAACACCGAGAGACGGCGAAGCGCTACCACGCGGTCGTGGAGGGAATGCAAGATTGGGATGGTTTTTTAGTGAATTTGCCTATTCTTCCATTGAAAGACGGAAAGGTCGTGATTGATCGGGCCAAAGGAAAACACGCCGAAACCTGGTTCCGCACATTGAAGGTATTCCGTGGCTATACTTTGGTAGAATGTATGCCAATAACTGGACGTATGCACCAAATCCGGATTCACCTCACCTGCCTAAAAGCACCGATCGTTTCGGATGTGATGTATGGCGGGCCCGAGATTTACCTGTCTGATTTAAAGCGCAATTTCCACCTGAAAAAGGACACCGAAGAGCTTCCTGTGATGCGCCGCGTCGCGCTCCATGCCCATAGTTTATCCTTCAATCTGATGAATGGCGACCCCATTACCGTCGAGGCACCGTATCCAAAAGATTTCAATGTGCTGGTCAAGACTTTGGAGAAGTATTCGTAATTTTACAGCCCTGGCTCCGTAGTTCAATGGATAGAATGTAGGTTTCCGGTACCTAAGATGAAGGTTCGATTCCTTCCGGGGCTACTCCATTTAAAAGGGACATTTCGAAAGAGGTGTCCTTTTTTTTGTTATTAAATGGCTAAATTACAAGAAATAACCACTAATAACTCGTGAATTCAAGCCTCCATGTGCCCAAGCACACATACCACCGTTTTTTAGACAAAGCAGGTGACACAACCTTTTTTGGGAAGAATAAAACACCCGTTTTAGGCACGCATGGAGTATCAAATTATTTCATACTTGGAATGCTTACGCTTCATGAACCTTTGGAAATAGTTCGTGAAAAAATACTTGCGCTACAACAAGCGATTATTGTGGACCCCTACTTTGACCAAATTCCTAGTATTCGAAAAAAAGAAAATTTATCAGGTTATTTCTTGCATGCTAAAGATGATATTCCTGAAGTTAGAAAAATGGCATTTGAAATGATTAAATCGATAGATGCGACCTTTGATGTGGTCATTGAGAAAAAAGACTATCAGATTTATGAGAAGAAACACAATGGTAATCAGTCTGAATTTTACGCTGACATGCTTTCTAGATTAATTCACAATATGATAGACAATCAACCAAAAATCGTCTTAAATATTGCTCATCGAAGCAGATGTACGACTCATAATAACCTAGAAAAAGGATTACAAAAAGCGATTATAATTGCAAGGAATAAAAATATCGTATTCAACGCAAATGCGAATGTGGTATTTAACGTTCAACAACCTACGGGAGAACCCATTATAAATATGGCAGACTATTACCTGTGGGCCATTCAGAGGTGGGTAGAAAGAAAAGAAGATAGATATGTGAATTTTCTGGAGGATAAGATTAAATCCTACCAGTTCGATTTATAGACATAAAAAATGCCCATCAACACACTAAGAAGGATACCCTTCAACGGCATGGAGCCGACCTTCATGTGAAACAGGCAATGTAAATCTACACATTAAATTTGTTTAAATAAGCTAAGGCATTGTTAATAAATATAATGTTCTCGTGTAAATTTCATTACATTGCTTTCCACAAACCTAAGAGAACTTGAATCAGATCGACGCAAACTGGGTAGCCGCCCACACAAAACACCGCCTTCAAAAAGGACACAAGAAAACATTCGGACACGTATTAGTCATCGCGGGAAGTCCTGGTAAAGTAGGATCCGGAATTCTTTGTGCACGCGCTGCACTGCATGCGGGTTGTGGCCTAGTGACAGCGATGATTCCATCCGAGGGGGTGTCTGCTTTGTTAGCAGGAAGTCCCGAAATCATGTATACTTCTGTTAGTCTGAGCGAATTAGATTTGAGTAGTTTTGACGCTATCGCAATCGGACCGGGAATCGGATTTTCAGAAGACGCGGTGAACAATGTTCGTTATTTATTAGTTGAATGAACGTCATATTTTAACGCCGCATATTGGGGAGTTTGCTCGAATTCAAAAGTTCTCCGGCAACAGCGAGCAGCAGAGTTTTGCCTTTGCACATGCACACAACACGAACCTTATCTTAAAATCCTCCCCTACTTTGGTTTCTTTGCCATCGGGTCAGCAATTCGTGAACACTACGGGGAATGATGGAATGGCGACAGCGGGTTCCGGCGATGTGTTAACGGGAATCACGGCTGCTCTTTGCGCACAAGGTTATGAGAATGCAGACGCTGCTTGCTTAGCCGTTTATGTACATGGTTTAGCGGCGGATATTGCGATCGAAACCCAATCGAAATCCAGTTTAGTGGCTTCGGATATTATTGCGAATCTGGGGAAACTTCGCCTGTTAGACTAGACCAAACTAGTGTACTAAAACGAGATGATGTTTCCCCATTTTTAGTCGAAGACCTGGGCGACCATCGATCATTCTCGGTTTCACGATTTCGCCGTTTAAAACCCAGAGTTTGTATGTTCCGGTTTTGGGACTAAAATAGATCGTCCAATTTTTGTTCTGCTGTAGAATATAGGTGGATTTATGCGCTTTGCGCTCGTAAGAAACGGCCACTGAATTATCCCCTATTTTCACTTGCTTAATCGACCCAGAAGTTAAAGAATCCGGCCAGGA
>JBEBBJ010000136.1:0-4462 GCA_041158445.1 Bacteroidota bacterium | reverse complement strand
GTTATAATCTAACTTAGAGAATAAAGAGTAGAAATTAACACCTGAATATAAGTTAGAGTTAACTACTGGAGATTGTACAGATGATAAAGTTACGAAGTCTGTATCCATAGAGAATGGATTGATACCCGAACCAGACATTTGACGACCTGCACCAGTATTTAATGCTTCCATACCAACTAATGCATTTAAACCATGCTTTCTCCACTTAGTTTTGTAAGCAGCTGTGTTAGTAAATGTATAAGCAAAGTTATAACCTGAACCTTCGTTGAATGAGTTCGAAGCCTCTGGCTCTGAATCTCCTAAGTATCTGTAGTTATAATCTTTGTAAGCATATCCTGCATATTGACCACCAACAGAAGATTTGATAATTAAATCTTTGATTGGCTCATACTCCACGTAAACATTACCAAATGCTGAAGCATTGTAGTTGTTATCGTTAGAGTTGTTACGCATAATTTGACGAACTGGGTTACGAGGGTTGTTAAAACCTGCAGCCTTAGTAGATGCAAAGCTTCCGAATTCATCGTAAACTGGAATCGCAGTAGGCATACGGTAAGCAGATAAGATTACTGATTCATCAGCAGCTACACCTAAACCGTTGTTACCACCTGCTTGACCACGTACTGAACGATACGTCATTTGGATGTTTTCACCCACACGTACTTTCTTTCCTAAGTCAAACTCAGAGTTATTCTCGATCAAGATACCTTGTTGCTCTTGTCCAGATAAACCTAAGTAGAAACGACCTTTGTCTGTTCCACCTTGGATACCTAATGAGTGACGCATTGTAGTTCCGAAACGAGTAATTTCATCGTACCAGTTAGTACCTGCAGTATTTGTTTTGATTACGAATGTATTCAATGGATCTGCAGCAAAAGCAGCTTGAGCTGCTGCTAAGTCACCAGAGTTTACACCGTTTCTACCGTTGAAGTGCAAGTAAGTAGGTAAAGTTGCTTGCGCAGAAGTACCGTACTGAGGGTGAGTATAACCAACTGCAGTTCCGTTAGCTGCCGCGTTGTTACGGTAAGCTACGTGAGTCCAATCAGCTTGCTCTTGTGGAGTTAACATTTTTGCTACACCACCTACGTTAGGATCAGTACCACCGTACAATCCATCATAAGTAACTGTAATTCCTTTGTTACGAGAGCCACGCTTAGTAGTGTAAACGATTACACCGTTCGCTGCACGAGCACCATAGATAGAAGCTGCTGCCGCATCCTTAAGGACCGTAGTAGACTCGATATCATCTGGAGAAAGGAAATCCGTTGTTCCTACTGGAACTCCGTCCACAACATACAATGGCTCGTTACCACCAAATGCACCGAAACCACGTACACGGATGATACTGTTCGTACCTGGTTGTCCGTTTGTGATCAAAGTAACACCGGCTACACGACCTTGTAATTGCTGCTCAACGTTTCCTGAAGGTGCGATTTGCAAATCCTTCGCTTTAACGATTGAAGCTGCCGCTGTAGACTCCTTCTTGTTAGTTACAGAGTAACCTGTTACGATTACTTCGTCTAATTGAGAGTTGTCTTCTGCTAATGTTACATTAATAGAAGATTGAGAACCTACAGTAATTGATTGTGATTTGTAACCTACAGCTGTGATATTCAAAACTGCAGTTGCAGACTTAACAGTTACAGAGAATGCACCGTTAACATCTGTAGTTGCTCCTGTGTTTGTTCCTTTTACTAAGATACTTACACCTGGAATTCCCTGAGAATCTGTCCCAGAGACTTTACCTGTAACCTTACGGTCTTGGGCAAATGACGAGAAGCTCCCTAGCATTACTATCGCTAGCAAAAGAAAGCCTCGTAGACTTTGGTAAAAATTGTTTTTCATAATAAAGATTAAGTTAGTTTTTAAATTTAATTATTGGGTTCGAGTTTTGATGTTCTATGGGCCTCCTTTCTGATTAGGTGAATAAATAGTTTAAAATTTTAAATAGGTTTAGCGTCAAACAAATCTTCAAATAATACAATAGTACAGCATAAGCGAATCGGAAATAGATGACCTATCTCAACTATGCTACACTATTACATAGGACCAAATATGTCCAATACTTACAATTCAAGCAAGCATTTAGCAGATATTTTTTCATTTTTTTTATTTTAAATAGAAGTATTCCTCTAATGGCGCATTTAGAGGCCTATTTCATCCATTTAATACAATAGAGGCTTAGACTTTGGTCGGCAGAAAAGGGTGTTTTGTCGTGAATTAGACAATCCCTAACACCTCCTTAACAGGGACATAATCTAGGCGGAATATAGAAAGAGTCACCTTGGATAATTACAAAAATCACAAAGAAGATATTTTTGCTTAATTTTGGCCTATGTCCACTTTCGACCCTAAATCCATCTTGCCTACCCTACCCGAAGAACCGGGGGTATATCGCTATTTTGATGAAAGTGGAACCATCATCTATATAGGCAAGGCGAAGAATTTAAAAAATCGCGTCAGTTCCTATTTCACGAATACAAAAGGGAAGGACAATAAAACGAGGCGACTCGTCTCACAGATTCGAAACTTAGAATTTACGATCGTCCATTCGGAATTCGATGCCTTGTTGCTCGAAAATACACTCATAAAGCAGTTTCAACCGAAGTACAATATCTTGTTACGGGATGACAAAACCTACCCGTTTATTTGTTTGACCAGAGAGCGTTTTCCTAGACTAATCACAGAAAGAAGGATTAATCATTCGATTGGGACGTTTTTTGGACCTTATGCGAATCCGAAATTGATGAACGCCTTGCTGGAGATGTTGCATCAGCTGTATCCTTTAAGGACTTGCGCCTTGAATTTAAAGGAGTCTAACATAGAAGCAGGGAAATACAAGGTTTGCTTAGAATACCATATCGGCAATTGCAAAGGACCCTGCGAGGGTTTAGAGCAGGAGGCGCGGTATATGGAGTATATTGATCAGGTGTCTCAGATTTTGAAGGGCAATTACCAAAAGGCGAAAAGCTTCTTCATTACCCAAATGCAGGAGGCCTCCACCCTACTAGCCTTTGAAAAAGCGCAGGAGTGGAAAGAAAAGTGGCAGCTCCTAGAGAATTTCCAGGCGAAGTCTACGGTCGTGAATCCGTCGATCCATGATGTGGATGTATTTTCGATGGTGTCGGATGAGTCTTTGGCCTATATTAACTTCATGAAGGTCATTAACGGAACGATTTTGCAGTCGCAGACCTGGGAAGTCAAAAAGAAGCTCGAGGAAGATGAGGCAGAATTGCTGACGATGTTGATTTGGGAGAAGCGAGATCAGTTTCAGAGTAAGGCCAAAGAAATTATCACCAACATCCCCATGTCGATCGAGTTCGAGGGAGCGCGCAATACGTTGCCAAGTCAAGGTGATAAGCGGAAGCTTCTTGACATGTCCTTAAAGAACGTTTTGTACTTTAGAAAAGAGAAGGCGGATCGCAAGGCGGCCGAGGAGAGTGGCGGCGATCGAAAGATGCGCGTGATGATCAAATTGAAAAATGATCTTCGCCTAACAGACCTACCTAAACATATTGAATGTTTCGATAACTCGAACCTGCAGGGAACCAACCCGGTTTCAGCGATGGTTTGCTTTAAGAATTCGCTACCCTCTAAAAAGGATTACCGCATCTTCACGCCGAAAACGGTGGAGGGTCCTGACGATTTTGCCACCATGCATGAGGTGATTACCCGTCGATATACGCGTTTATTAGAAGAGGAAGCGGAATTACCAGATTTAATTATTGTCGATGGAGGGAAAGGCCAGCTAAGTTCTGCTTGTGATGCGCTGAAGGCCATCGGCTTGTATGGACAGATTCCCATCATCGGTATCGCGAAGCGATTAGAGGAGATCTATTTTCCGGAGGACAGCCTTCCTTTATATATAGATAAGAAATCGGAGTCCCTGAAGTTGATTCAGCAATTGCGGGATGAGGCTCACCGCTTTGGTATTACGGCGCACCGGAATAAGCGTAGTAAAAACTTTATTGTTTCCCAGCTAGAGACCATGGATGGGATTGGAAAATTGACGGCAGCGAAATTATTGAAGGCTTTTGGGACGGTAACCGCTTTGAAGGAGGCGTCGGATGATGATTTGGCCAAAGTCTTAGGCAAAATGAAAGCCCTCAAATTCAAAAAACAATTAGAAAACCTCTAGTATTCGGATTTGAACTGATCCACTTCGATGGCCCGGTAATTTCGGTATACCTGCAGAATGATCGCCAGCGCAATCGCCATCTCGCAAACCCCGACCACTAAAACAAAAATGCTTAGGTAAAGTCCCTGCATCGAAGGGTCGTTTTTCGACAACGCGACCAAATTCAAATTAGCCGCATTCAAAATCAACTCGATCCCCATTAAAACGAAAATCGTGTTCTTCTTTAAAAGCAAAATCGTCAATCCCGTCGCAAACAGAAACGCAGACACCCACAAGAAGTAAATCACCGGAATATCAGTCATGGTTTTTCGCAACAAAGGTGGC
>JBEBBJ010000135.1:0-3783 GCA_041158445.1 Bacteroidota bacterium | reverse complement strand
GCAGGTGGATCTTTTCGATATTGCCAAAGTTCCTGAGTTTGGAATTCCAAGGCATAATCAAAAGCCATTTTTTTGCCATTCACGAGCACCTCATATTCATATTTCTTCCCCATAGACACCTCATCTGCAATAATGCGAGCGATATAGGCTGTCGATTTCTCGGTATGGATGGGTTCGGTTTTATGGACTGTTTTATCGCCTTTTTCCCAATATTGAATACTCACATCAGCGGCTTTCTCCGTTTGGACCCAAACCAAAACCTCCTTCATTTCAGAATAGCCTAACATGGGACCACTCTTGATCTGGGCCTGTAAAAACAAGGGCACAAAGAGGAATAAGGCGATAAATATTCTTTTCATGTTTGTTAGATTAGTATCTTTGTGGCTTACAATTTTCCCTATGGCATATTATTCAATTCAGAACATTCCTTTAACAGATTTGGCCAAAGATTTTGGTACTCCACTCTATGTATACGATGCCGACAAAATTAGGGAAAAAATCTCGGTTTTAAGAGCCGCTTTTGAGGGAATTGATTTGACCATTAAATATGCCGTTAAGGCGAATACAAATTTATCCATTTTGCGCCTCATGCGTGAGAATGGAGTGGATATGGATGTGGTATCTCCACAGGAATTAGAGTTAGGGTTAATCGCCGGCTATGAAGGATCAAATATCACCTTTACGCCTTCTGGAGTGCATTTTTCGGAGATTGAGTATGCGGTTTCCAAAGGTGCCATCGTCAACCTAGACAACCTTTCAGTTCTAGAAAAGTTCGGAGCAACCTACGGATCATCGCAGCCCTGTTTGATTCGCATCAAGCCCCACGTTTTTGGCGGTGGAAATGAGAAAATCATGACCGCTCATCCGGAGTCTAAATTTGGCATCTCCATTCATCAAAAATCGGAGATTCTTGCCATCGTTGAGAAATATAAAATCAACGTCATCGGACTTCACCAACACACAGGATCCGATATCAAGGATGGTCAGACCTTCGAACAAGCTGCTTCTGCCTTGTTTGACTTTGCCTATGACTTCAAAGACTTGCAAATCATCGACCTAGGAGGTGGTTTTAAAGTGCCTTATTCTCCCGAAGATCCGGGTGTAAATATGAAAGAAGTAGGCCAAATAATGAGCAACGCCTTCCGTGCTTTTTGCACAAAATACGGCCGTGAGTTACGACTTTGGGTAGAACCTGGTAAATTCTTAGTGAGCGAATCTGGTACTTTTTTAGCCGAAACCAATGTCGTTAAGCGTGATCCAGTGAAGACTTTCGTAGGCATAAATTCAGGTTTAAATCACCTCATTCGACCTATGATGTATGGTTCATATCACTACATGTTCAACGCATCGAACCAAGATACTTCAAAGCAAGAAGAATACCGGGTGACGGGTTATATCTGCGAGACAGATACATTCTCCTTTGATTACAACGGAAAGCAAAACGAACGATTGTTGAATGAGGTTAAAGAAGGGGATATCATCGCTTTAGCTAACGCTGGAGCCTATGGTTTCACTATGGCATCCCATTATAATTCCCGTTTTCTACCGGCAGAGGTGTTAGTCGATGGTGGTGTGGCGCGGGTTATTCGTAGGAGAGAGACGATGGAGGATATCTTGCGTGGGCAAGAGTAGCTTTTATAGAGTAGAGATTAGAGAGTATAGAGTAGAGAGTATAGAGTAGAGAGTATAGAGTAGAGATATAAAGCATAGAGCACAAAGCATAAAGCATAAAGACGGAATCAAAAAAGGGGCGAAGGCCCCTTTTTTGATGATTGTGGGTGGGTTACTTATTTTCAAGTGACTTTATGTACTTCGAGGGAGTTACTCCCACTTGCTCTTTAAAAGCATCAATGAATTTTGATCTAGAAGCAAAACCAGCGCTGGAAGAAACGGCTTCGAGCGTAAATTTTTGACTTACACCTAAGTTTAGTTGCTCAATAGCATAGTTAATTCGATGCTTCTTCCGCCATTGACTAAAAGTCGTCTGCTGTTTTACATTAAAGTAATAAGATAAATCTCTTTCTGTGATTTTAAGGTCAAAAGCCATTTGAGCTAATGAAAAATCCTTTCTCAGGTAAGGGTTCGATTCTAGGTAGTGCGTAATTTCAATATCAATCTCGGGATCATTTTCTATTTGATTTCTTTTCTTAGGTATTATTGATTTGAAATCATTTAGCAGATTTTGTTTCGCTGGATTATAGGAGATATTCCCAAAAAGAATTTTGGGAAAAAGAAAAAGGAAGATATTCTGTAGGAAAAATCCACCACCAGCTATGCCAAAATAATGATTTTTTGATGTAAATATTTGCGCATAACTTTCACTTTCAAAATCAAAACGGATGCCCACCACCGTTAACATATGTAAGAAACTATTGCTCGAAATGATTACCTGAATGGCACAAAGCAAATATATCCATCTTTTCAACATGGTATGGTTTGTGCTCAAAATCCCTATCTGATCTTTTGTTCTCTTGGAATAAATAACAAAATAACCGATAGACAAAATACAGTAAAAAAGTAGGTGAATTGTTCTGGAGATGAGGATACTGCCAAAGGAAATAAATAGAAAATCAAGGTCGTATTTTTCTGTGACATTGATAATCTCATGAGCGATTTTGGCCTTATCATTAAAAGGAAGTAGCGTGAACGGCAGACAATTAATGCCTACTAATATAGCCGGTAGGAGGTGTAGGAAATCTACTTTATCCAGCTTATGATTACCCGAAATGGTTGTTTTGACATAATAAAATAAGCAGGGCCCTACTAGGTAGGAGAGGGGTAACCAATGTACAAAACAGATGCCTTCCCAAAATGGATCTTTTGTATAATGCAGACCGAAATAGATCAAAACTATCCAATTGCAAATCAAAAAGAACAGGGCTAGATAACCATTTGATTTGTTCAAGGAGCTAAAATAGTAAATCAGAAGAAAGGAAGTGAAAATCCCAAACAAAGGGAAAATAATGCCCATACACGAAATTATATTGTTTTCAGTCCAAGATAAATAAAATCTACCTATTTCAACTTGTTCCAACTTAGCAAAATGGAACATTCCTAACAACAGGTCGCTTGGGGAAAGTGGGCTGTTTTCCCAATTTTAGGTTTTACAACTTAAACAATTTCTATATGAAAAAATTAGTTCTACTATTGCTATGCGTTTCAAGTATCGCAACTGCTCAATCAACTCTTAAATTAAAATCTGCTACCCCCATTGAAGGAGAGGATGCTGGTTACAGCTTGGAAAATTCACCTAACACGAACTGGATTTTAAAATCAGTCAAAGCTTTAGAATCCCTGGATACGACAGCTTATAAATCTTTTTATGCACCTGAGGTTAAGTTTCACGATAACCAGGAAACTAAAAATTTAACTCAGAATATTGGTTTTTTGATGGCCTTAAAGTCTAATGGTATTTCCGTTAAATTCGAAAGGGTCGCACCTATTTGGGAATACGTTCATAAAACTAAAAATATGTCTTCTACCGATCATTATGTAATCTCTTATCAAAATGCGGTATTGACAAAGGGTGATAAAACAGTGAAGGTTGTAATCAATGCTGTTGATTTAATGAAAGAGGGTAAAATCAAAGAGGAGTGGTTAGTCTATGATACGGCCGGGATATTAAGTCTATTTAACTAGGTTGGACAAAAAGGGGCGAAGGCCCCTTTTTTGATTGATAAGTGGTAGTAGGGAGTAATCAGTGGTCAGTCGTCAGTGGGCGGTGGACAGCCGTCAGTCGCTAGTCACTAGTCGCTAGTCCGGAGGAAATTAGTCCGGAGGTCG
>JBEBBJ010000134.1:0-6208 GCA_041158445.1 Bacteroidota bacterium | reverse complement strand
CGCTTTAGTGCCACTTGCCTTTAACGATTTAGTCGTGACCAGCATGCTTCGGGGCAAGAAAGTGATGCACCTATTTGATGATCCAGCCTTCGATTATTTGCCTGGTGAATCGGTGATTATTCCGGCAAATGTGGAAATGAAAATCGATTTTCCCGAGGCGGAGATGAACAATCCGACTCAGTGTTTAGCTCTTGCAATTGATAATAAAAAAATCGTGAACACGCTGGATTTCTTGAATGAACGTTACCCAAAAGAAGGCTTGGCGAATTTTTGGCAATTAGATGACCGCAACTATTTCTTCTATAATAACCAGGACCTGGCGCTCACCATTAATAAGTTAATTCAGGTCTGCCAAAGCACGTCCATCACGAAGGATGTACTTGCCGATTTAGCCATTCAAGAATTGCTAATTCACATTATTCAGACCCAATCGGTCACCTCGATCGAGCGCGGAATAGAGACTACGCCTAACCCCATTTTGAACAATATTTTACTCCTCATCCGCGCTAACATTACGCAGAAAATTAACCTGAAGGACATTGCAAAACAAAGTGGAATGAGCACCACCTCGATGTACCGAATGATCAAAAGAGAGCTGGGAATTAGCCCGGTAGAATTAATTATTTTAGAGCGGATTAAACTAGCTAAAGCCCTATTAAAAGACCAACACATGTATATCAAAAACGTGTGTTATGAGGCTGGATTTGAAGATGCGAATTACTTTATTCGGGCCTTCAAAATGCACGAAGGTGTGACGCCTAAACAATACCAGCTGATGAATCAGCTACATAAGTAAGTGGCGTTAAATTCCCCCGTTCCTCGTCTGAAAAGAGGCGTGATTGGGTAATAAAACGAAGTCCCATCGGGATTTCTAAGGAAAAAGAAGATCCTCTTCCGGGAACAATATCAATTAGTAATTGCGTGTATTGCCAGTATTCTTGCTGGTCTTTTGACATCCAAAATTCGCATCCCGCAATCTCACCCAAACATACATCCGAGGCGCCTAATTTGAAGTCGCCTTTTTCGAAACACATGGGTTGAGAGCCGTCACAGCAACCGCCACTTTGGTGAAACATCAGTTCCCCAAAACGTTCCCTCAGTTGTTCTACAACCTCCAAGGCTTTCTCTGAAATGAGTACGCGTGGTGTCATATAAAATAATGTCGCAGGGCAAAAATCACCCTGCGACAAATGTATTCATAAATCAAATTAAAAGAAGCCTAATTTCTTCTTATCGTAAGAAACTAGCATGTTTTTAGTTTGGCGGTAGTGACCTAACATCATCTTGTGAGTCTCACGTCCGAAACCAGATTTTTTATATCCACCAAATGGAGCGTGTGCTGGATAAGCATGGTAGCAATTCACCCAAACGCGACCTGCTTCGATCGCACGTGGCACCTGATACAACTCATGTGCATCGCGCGTCCAAACTCCCGCACCTAAACCATATAGTGTATCATTTGCAATAGCGATGGCTTCTTCCGTTGTTTTGAAAGTAGTCACACAAACCACTGGCCCAAAGATCTCCTCTTGGAAAATGCGCATCTTATTATTTCCTTTAAACAAGGTAGGTTGGATGTAATACCCATTCGCTAAATCGCCTGGTAATTTCTGTACATCGCCACCGCACAATACTTCCGCTCCTTCTTCCACACCCAGCTTTAAATAAGACTGGATTTTCTCGTATTGGTCATTCGATGCTTGCGCTCCCATCATGGTATTTGGATCCAATGGATCTCCCATTTTGATGGCTTTTGTACGTTCCACCACACGGCTCATGAACTTGTCGTAGATGGACTCGTGTACTAAAATACGGGATGGACAAGTACAAACTTCCCCTTGGTTCACCGCGAATAAAACGGCTCCTTCCACTGCTTTGTCGAAGAAATCATCATCCGCATCCGCCACAGATGGGAAGAAAATATTAGGTGATTTTCCTCCTAATTCCATCGTCACTGGGATCAAGTTTTCAGAGGCATATTGCATAATTAAACGACCCGTTGTTGTCTCTCCCGTGAACGAAACTTTCGAGATACGAGGGGATTGTGCTAACGGCTTACTACCGTGCAACATCCCGCTGCTAAAGCTGGCGCTATCTTCCAAGTAGCCATTAATAAAGGGAAGTTCCAAGGGATGATTTGGCCTACTACACCGATCGGCTCGTGTAAGCAAATACTTACCGTATTTTCATCGTGCTCCGAAATAGTTCCTTCCTCTGCACGAAGACATCCCGCAAAATAACGGAAATGATCTACTACTAAAGGTAAATCCACATTCACCGTTTCACGAATCGGCTTGCCATTATCGATGGTTTCTACCGCCGCTAAATAGGCTAAATTCGCTTCAATCGTATCTGCGATTTTTAATAAGATCGACGAACGGTGGTTGACAGATGACTTGCCCCAAGTTTCGCTAACTCGATATCCTCTTTTCCAGAGCGAGCTGCCTTCGCGATTAATTTCCCATCTACTGGGCTATAGTTTTCGAAATACTCCCCTTTTACAGGAGGTACAAATTTTCCGCCAATGAAATTGTCATAATGTGACTTAAAGGTGGGTCTTGCAGTTGACATAGTTTTAATGATTAAGGTTAACAGATTTATTTCGTTGAATACGAAGGCAAATCTATCCTTATCATTAAAAACCGAATAGCACTATTTCGTCAATTAATAGCACTTAAAATGCACAACTTTTTAGGATTGCAAAGATTTGAATAACAAATCCTTCAAGTAATTCTCCACAAACAACTGCTTATTCTCGTTACCAGCATCTGTCAGCTTAGGAAGGTGTTGGCTAAAGAAAAGCTGCGAATGAGCTGTTTCAATCAACGTGCTACTTAACGAGTGGGGAAATTTATAGGTGGAATTATGTGACTGAATCAATTCCGAAATTCGGGCACAGAGATCTTTAAATGGCTTAAACACCTTGTCCTCATTGATCTCTTTTACCTCCTTTACGAGGTATACCTTACTACTCTCAGAAATCACAATCTGATGTAAATACTTCTTGTTGTAATCTGACTGCCCTTCGCTTTCGGGTAGCTCATGGGTAAGAAGTTCAATTAATCTGTTTAATTTATCGGTCGTATTCGGTAGCGGTTGAAGCTGAAAAACGACTAGATATTCAAGATAAGACCAATACCAATTTAAAATATAGAGCAATAGCCGATGCTTGTTCTCAAAATAACGGTAAATAGTCGCCTCTGTGGTATTCATCTCCTTCGCTAGTTTTTTGAACGTAAAGTGCTCAAAACCCAACCGATAAATCAAATCGATCGCGTTTTTAACAATTTGCTTACCAAGTTCCGTGCTTTCAGGGTCTCGCAAGTAAATCTTTTCGTTAACTTTAAAACTAAGTGAGTAATCCATGGTTAAATACCTATTACATCGGCAAAAGTAACAATAGAATTACTAACACAAAAGATATTTTAACAATTATTAATAATAGTAATACTATTATATAAAAAAGTCTTCCTAGTTTTACGGCAGAAATAAAGACGACATGCAAAAAATAAGTCCGCTCAAAAGAATCCAATCCCTGATTAAAGATCATGATCAGGAGATTCGTTCGATTTATTTATTCTCTATTTTAGGTGGTATTGTGAATCTAAGTTTGCCTTTAGGGGTGCAAACGATCATCGGATTGGTCATGGGTGCCACCATGGTTACTTCCATTTATGTGTTGATTTTCCTCGTGGTTTTAGGGGTTTTTCTCATGGGTTTATTCCAAATAAATCAGATGAAAATCATCGAATCTATTCAGCAAAAAGTCTTCGCGCACTATGCCTTTGAATTTGCAGATAAAATCCCACAATTGGATTTAAAGCAAATGGATAAATACCATATTCCAGAGAAGGTGAATCGTTTTTTCGACTCGCTAAATATTCAAAAGGGATTCGCCAAGTTATTGCTTGACATACCGGTAGCGACGGTTCAAATTGTTTTTGGTATCGTTCTTCTATCCCTTTATCATCCTTTATTCATCATTTTAGGGGTAATCCTATTAGTGCTTTTAGGATTGATTTTATATTATACTTCCCAAAAAGGGATCGAAACAAGTATCGAGGAATCGAATTATAAATATGAGGTAGCTGGATTTTTTGGGGAGATTGCCCGCACCATTAAAACATTCAAATTTAGCCAAGGATCTGATTTGAATTTAAAGCGAACAGACTCAAGTGTCATGGGCTATTTAAACGCCAGAACGACGCACTTTCAGGTATTACTTTTTCAATACAAATCACTCCTATTTTTTAAGATCGCCTTAACGACTTTGATGCTAACCTTAGGCTCTTATTTATTAATTAACCAGCAATTAAACGTAGGTGAATTCGTAGCGGCAGAAATCGTTATTATGTTAGTGATCGGTGCGGTAGAAAAATTAATAACTAGCTTGGATAGCGCCTATGATGTTATTACGGGATTAGAAAAATTAGCGAGCGTTACGGATAGTCCATTAGATACAAGTGGTGATTTAGAGCTTCAAACTCGGGTGGGAGTTGAAATCGAGGTGAAAAACTTTAGTTTTGAATTTGAAGCTGGTAAACCCGTATTGGATTCCTTGAATCTTCACATTAATGCAGGAGATAAAATACAATTAACAGGGCCGGCTGGTTCAGGAAAATCGATCTTCATGCGAATTTTGACTGGCAATTATCCCGACTTCAAAGGAACTTTACTACTCAATAAAGTGCCCATTAAAAACTACAGCTTGGATAGCCTGCGAAAGCACACCGGTATTCTACTTCAAGCGCAAGAGATATTTGATGGCACGGTTTGGGAAAATATTAGCTTAGGGAATAAAGAAGTAAACCCATCTCTTATTTTAGAGACGGCTGAAAACCTAGGCTTTGCTGATTTCTTAAATCATTTCCCACAAGGATTTGATACAGAGATCGAGCCACTCGGTAAGAAGACTCCACAAACGATCATTAAAAAGATCTTGCTACTTCGCGCACTTTGTGGTGACAAAAGATTGCTTTTATTGGAAAATCCTTGGAATGGTTTAGATGCCAAATTAGCTGATAATTTGCGCGATTATTTATTAAAAAAATCGAATGCAACGGTTCTTATTTCTACTAACGAGTCTACCGGATTCGATAAAAAATTAGTTTTCGATCATGGAAAAGTTTAAGTCATTTAATCAAATTTACCTGCGCGGAAAAGGACCGGCTACGAGACCTTGGTTAATCGGACTGGGACTTATATTACTAGGCATCCTCTTCCTTCCTTGGACCCAAAATATCAGATCCAAAGGACAGATCACCAGTTTGTACCAGGAGCAAAAACCCCAAAAAATCTATAGCCCTATCGCCGGTAAAATCAGTCGTTGGTGGGTGAAAGAAGGGGACTTTGTGGAGCAAGGAGATACCCTAGCTAAAATCTCGGAGATCAAAGCAGAATACCTAGATCCTAAATTGATTTTAAGAACCCAAGAACAGCTAGATGCGAAAAAAGGGACTGTCGAATTTTACGAACAAAAAGTAAAAGCTACCGAAGATCAAATTGCAAACCTACGCTCTTCTAAATCATTAAAACAAGATCAGCTGACGAACAAAATCACCCAATTACAGCAAAAAATAACGGGGGAAAGATCAGAGCTAGAAGCGGCGAATAACGAATACAATTTAGTGAAAGATCAGTTCGAGCGTAACTCAAAAATGTACAAAGAGGGCTTGATTTCGCAGACACAATTTCAACAGCGCAATGCATCGATGCAAAACGCTTTAGCGAAGAAAACCATCGCTGAAAATAAAGTAAACCAGACGCTACAAGAGATTCAAAATACGAAAATCGAATTACGCGGAGTGGACCAGGAATACAGCGAAAAAATGAACAAAGCAGAGGGAGAAAAATTCCAAAGCTTAGGGATGATTGAGACAGGAAAGGGGGACATAGCTAAATTAGAAAACCAAGTATCGAGTTATACCATTCGAGATGGGATGTACTACATATTAGCCCCTCAAAGCGGTCAGGTAATTAACGCGAAAAAAGCGGGTATTGGCGAGCTTCTAAAAGATGGGGAGGAATTATTAACGGTTGTTCCGCAAAACACAAATTATGCCGTGGAGATGTACGTACGACCTGTCGATTTACCTCTCGTTTCTCCTGGCCAAGAAGTGCGTTTTATTTTCGACGGTTTCCCGGCGATTATTTTCGCGGGTGGTTGGCCAGATCAAAGTTTCGGGACTTTCCCAGGTAAGATCCGAGC
>JBEBBJ010000133.1:0-3884 GCA_041158445.1 Bacteroidota bacterium | reverse complement strand
GGTTTGGCTGAAATCCCACAAGGTTAAAAGGGCACCTGCTACCGCTAATGGAACCGTGAATAAGATGATAAACGGATCGACGAAGCTTTCGAATTGAGCGGAAAGGATCAAGTAGATCAATAAAATGGCTAGTGCGAAGGCGAAAAGAAGGGAAGAGCTAGACTCTTTAAATTCCTTACTTTGGCCATCATAAGCAGTAGAGAAGGAAACGTCGAAGGTCTCTTTCGCTAATTTGTCCATCTCGTTCAATGCTTCCCCTAACGTAATTCCTTTCGCCATCTGTGCAGTGACCGTTGCCGCCACGTAGCGGTTATAACGGAATAGTTGTGGAGGCGTACTTTGCTCGGTGATTTTCACTAGGTTATCTAATTGAATCAAATCGCCGCGGTTATTTTTCACATAAAGCGACTTTAAGTCAGATACGTCATTTCGCATCGGACGATCAATTTGACCGATGATTTGGTATTGCTTTCCGTCCATCACGAAATAGCCAAAACGTCTACCAGATAGGCCTAACTGCAAAGTAGTGGCCACATCTTGGATCGATATGCCGAGGTTTTGGGCTTTATCACGGTTGATTTCCAAACGCAATTCTGGTTTCGTAAATTTCAAGTTAACGTCAGCTGTTTCGAACTTCGAGCTCTCGCGAACTTTGGCCATAAACAACGGAATATTCTTCTTCAAACTCTCGAAAGTCGAAGCTTGAATCACAAAGGCTACCGGTAGACCTCCACCCCCACGTTGTCCAGTAGACAAGGTAGGTTCTTGGATCAAGGTTGCACGAGCTCCCGTGAATTTCTTGATCTTCGGCTGAAGCTCCTCCGCAATTTGCTGCTGCGTTCTACGCCCTTCCGGATCAGATAAAATGACACGCATGCTACCCGTATTTGATCCACCATTTCCAAAAGGAGGGGAGGTAATTGAGTACACCGCATAACGCTCATGTGCAGGAATGGCAGTTGTCAAGAATTTGGCCATCTCATCCGTATAGTTCAACATGTATTCGAAAGTAGCTCCTTCCGGTGCCACCGCGTTCACACGTAGACCGCCTCTATCCTCTAATGGCGCTAATTCAGATGGAATCGCCTCGAATTTAAACAGGGCATAAATGATCCCAAACAAGGTAATCATAATCACCCAAGCCATCCAACGAATCTTGATAAAGGCAGCTAGCGAATCTTCATATCCTTTTGTCAAGGCCACAAAGAAAGGTTCCGTTACCGTATAGAACCAAGGTTTTGAATGACTCCCCTTCAATAAGCGAGAACTCAACATAGGCGTTAAGGTCAACGAAACGAAGGCCGAAATAATCACCGATCCGGCTACCACAATTCCGAATTCGCGGAACAAGCGCCCAGTAATACCTTGCAAGAAAATCACCGGCAAGAATACCGCCGCTAAGGTTACTGTAGTCGAAATAACAGCGAAATAGATCTCTTTCGAGCCTTCCACGGCCGCTTCCCAAGGGCTTAAGCCCTCCTCGATTTTGGTATATATATTTTCTAAAACCACGATCGCATCATCCACGACGAGACCAATAGAAAGTACGATTCCTAACAAGGTCAATACGTTAATCGAGAACCCCGCTAAATACATGAAGAAGAACACCCCGATTAAGCTGACCGGAATAGCCGTTAATGGAATGATGGTCGATCTCCAGTCACGTAAGAACAAGAAGATAATAATCGTTACTAATAAAATGGCCGTAAAGATGGTTTCTTCCACCTCCTCGATGGATTTACGCACATATTTCGTATTGTCAAAACCTTCTTGTAATTCGACGTCTGCTGGAAGTGTTAAACGTATTTGCTCTACTTTTTTGTGAATGGCATCTACGATTTGAATTTGATTAGATCCTGGTTGTGGTATAACGGCAATGGAGATCATCGGCTTCATATCACGTTTAAAGAAGGTTTTGTTGTTTTCAGGGGAAAGCTCTGCTCTTCCCACATCTGAAAATTTCACAGATCGATCGCCCTCTTCTTTGATGATCAAATTATTGAAATCCTCTTCTGTCGTTAAACGACCTTGTGTACGAACCGTTAATTCCGTTGTCGCTCCTTCAATACTTCCGGAAGGTAACTCAATATTTTGCTTGGCTAAAGCCGAAACAATATCTGGTGCCGTTAATCGAAAGGAGGCTAAGCGCTCCGGATCGATGTGCAAACGCATCGCGTATTTCTGCTCGCCCCACATTTGTACGGAGCTAACCCCAGGAATTGTTTGAAATTTCTCCTTTACGTTACGTGTAGCTAGTTCGTTTAAAGAAAGTAAGTTTCTAGTGGAGGAGAAAATATTAATATTGTAAATAGGGCTCGCGTCTGCGTCTGCCTTTGCTACGATAGGTGGATCCACGTCTTTGGGTAACTGACCCATGGTACGGGATACGCGGTCACGAACGTCGTTTGCGGCATCCTCAATATTCACGGAAAGATCAAATTCTACCGTGATACTCGAACGGCCATCGCGACTTGAACTGGAAAGGGTACGAATACCGGCGATACCATTAATGGATTCTTCTAAGGGTTCCGTGATTTGGGATTCGATGATGTCTGCGTTCGCTCCCGTATAGGAAGTTTGTACGTTCACCACCGGCGGATCCACGGAGGGGTATTCCCGTACACCTAAGTAAGTGTATCCGATGATACCGAATACAATGATCGTGATGGACATCACTATCGCAAGTACCGGTCTTTTTATGCTAATCTCTGAGAAAGATGCCATATTGGATTTATTTTACGACTTCTTTAATTTCTACTTCGCCATCTGGTTTCACTTGAATGATACCGTTCGTAATTAGGGTATCTCCGATCGCCAGACCATCTATAATTTCTACCGTTTTATCGCTACGAGTTCCCAAAGTCACTTTCGTCGATATGGATTTGCCATTTTTTACCACATACACCTTGCTTCCTTTTGCTTCTGGAATCACAGCTTCTGTAGGGATCATGATGGCAGATCCTTTCGTTTTTAGAATCAAATTCACCTTAGCAAAAGCGCCAGGAACTAATTCATTACCCGGATTAGGTGCTTGAGCTCTAATCTGCAAGGTTCTTGTTTGAGGGTCGATCTTCGGGTCGATCGCATATACACGACCGATGTAATTCTTTTCCTCATTCTCCGTAGTGAATTCAATCGTACCACCATTTCTAACTTGAGTGGCATATTTTGCTGGAATAGCGAATTCGATTTTCGCTGGATTCGTGTTTGTTAACGTCGCAATTTGCGTGCTTGGAGAAATGTAACTACCTAAACTCACATAACGGAAACCAATTTTTCCCGCAAATGGAGCGCGCAAGGTCGTTTTTAGAATTTGTGCTTTTAAATCTTCGATGTCTGCCGAAATCGTATTCACCGAGTTCACCGCTATGTCATACTCGCGTTGCGAGATGGCTTCTTTTTGTAATAAGACTTTTTGGCGTGCCTCGTTATCTTCCGCTAGCTTCTTGTTAAAGCCTAATTTGCGTAGACGAGCCTGCAAATCATCATCGTTAATGCGAAGTAAAACTGTGCCTTTCGCCACAACATCCCCCTCTTTAATGTTCAAGGCAATGATGCGACCAGCAATTTCTGAACGAATTTCGACTTCTTCGTTTGGCAAAATAGAACCCGTCGAACTAATCATATCGTCCAAACGCGTTGACTTCACTACCGTCACAATCACAGCCGTTTTTCCGCCCTTTCCACCAGGACCACCCTTCTCTTTCCCTTTCTCCTTCGTTTCAGCAGAGAAAAAAGTCTTCTTGATTTTAGGATAAAAGGCTAAGCCCAAAACGAGGGTAATAACCAAAAGGGACAGGATCGTCTTCGTTATTTTATTCATGATAATAGGTTTAACACTAAAGTAATCAAATTCGAGGAAAGGATTACCCTAACTTATAGGC
>JBEBBJ010000132.1:0-3896 GCA_041158445.1 Bacteroidota bacterium | reverse complement strand
ACGAATGGAATCAGATGGCTATATCCAAGGTTATGTAGCCTTATTGAATCGAAAGAAACTGAACCTCGGGCTCGTTGTTCACTGCCAAGTGACCTTAGAAAAACAGAACCGGAAGAACTTTAGTGAATTCGAAGCGGCTATTCTCAACTTCCCGGAAGTAACCTCTTGCCACTTGGTATCAGGAAATTTCGATTATTATTTAAATGTGGTAAGTGCGGATGTAGAAAGCTATAATCGATTTTACCAGGAAAAACTAGCTGTATTGCCTTCTGTCGCTCATATCTCTACCCTATTTGTGATGGATGAAATAAAACAAACAACGGCTTTGCCGCTGTAATTTTATATCTTTGTCAATCTATTTGGGATCGACCGGTTTTGACAGCTTATGTAGTCCGGTTGTAAGCACGTCGGGAGTTGTAGGCATTTCCTGTTAAAAAAACCTTCGAATTATAGCTGGCAATACTTCGTATGCCATGGCTGCTTAGTCTGATAGACTAACCAATTGCCATCGTTCAGCCCTGTCCAAACTCTGCCGACGGGGGATTCTGAGCGTCGACATGCAGAGTCGCTGATTTTGATTTCTCTAATGAATCAGTAGTATCCAGAGGATAAGTGTTAGGTAAGGTCTGATCTGAACCTATTTAACATCGAAAATTAATCAAATCTAAACGTGTAGAAAGCAGCAGTTCTCTAGGTTTGGACGAGGGTTCGAGTCCCTCCGATTCCACAGATGGAAGTTTTGTTCAGTTGAAAGCATTCATAAATTCGAAAGACTTTGTGAATGCTTTTTTTGTGAACACGTGTTAGATTAAGCATTTTGAAATATATTTACACTAAATAAACAGCAACTATGAAAATACACTTAACCATTTTATTTACCTGTCTTTCCTTTTTATCCTGGTCCCAAACAGATAGCACCGACGTTTTAGAGGATTACAGCAACTACGGTGAACCTGAAGGAGTAAAAAGATATACCACCCAGAAAGTACTGAACCAAACACCTCAAAAAATCATTAGTTTAGGCTATGACTATACGGGTGAATTTCACATGCCAGGGATTCGCATTGCGGAAAACATTACTCAATTAGATGATAGACATGTAAACCAAGTGAATGTTTTCAGAGCACAATTGAACATTCCAGTGGTGGCCACCAACAAAATAATTTGGCAATTAGGCGCTAACTATTGGGGATCACAATTTCAAGTGGAAAATGCAAACAGCAACTCCTTCACTAAATTATTAAATCAATCTTCCCTCATCAGTGCAGGAATAAATACCACTATTTTCAAACCACTGAATGAGACTAACTTCCTGATTTTTCAAGCTAGTGCGGATTTGAATGGACTGTTTACTGAAAACGCGAAGGTGACTTCCAATGCTTTAACTGTTAGCGCAACAGCCATTTATGGATGGAAAAAGTCAGAAAAAAACATGATAGGTACCGGTATTGCTAGATCCTATAGAGCTGGAAGAATGATGTATTTCCCGGTATTGTTTTGGAACAAAACATTCAATGATAAATGGGGAATGGAATTATTACTCCCAGCAAAAGGACATATCAGATATAATATCAACACCTCGAATATGATTCAGGTAGGTTTCGAATTAGAAGGAAACCAATTCTCTATGCCTATTCCGTCAACTCAGCGTGATTTATTTTACATCCAACGAGGCGAGTTAAAACCAAGAATTATGTGGGACAAGAAAATCACCGGATTTTTATGGTTTAGTGCCCAAGTCGGTCTACGCTATAACTACCGATTTGACGTGATGAATACCTACGATGGAAAAGAAAATAACGAACGGTATTTCACGAGTAAGCTGGGAAATCCACTCTACTTTAATATCAGTTTAAACTTGGTATCTCCTTAATAAAAAAAGGCTCCTTCTGGAGCCTTTTTTATTATTTATTGTTTTGCAACCTGTCTTGTCCAGGTATCTGTTCTACCGATGAGTGAAACACCAATAAATCCACGAACCTCTAGTGTATTGCCATTGATCAAACGCATGGTAGAAGAATAGGTATTGCCATTTTTAGGGTCATAAATATTCCCTTCTTCCCAGAGATTTTCGCTTTTGTACACAAATCCCCAAATATTGATTAAACCTAAAACTGGCTTAGATTTAGCCGCAGGATCCTCGTTATTCTTATCTAATTTAGGCTTTCCCGTCTCGGGATCGATTGGTTCTTTTAACCAAACTACCCTTCCCTGGTATTTATTTCCATTCTTATAAATCTTCACCATAGCAGTTCCCTCGCCTGTTTTCCAAACACCAACAATCGCATCTGGATTATCGGAAGCAAAAGAACTAAAAGATGAAATAAATAATCCTACAAAAAGGAAAACAAGTAATTTTTTAGCTGTTGACATGATTGATAAAGGTTTAATTTAAAAAATTGATTTCTGAGCGGCCATCTTTTCGATTTCTGCTACGGATCTTGGAGAACCTTTGGAAAGATTCACATTACCTGTCTCTGTGATCAAAATATCATCTTCGATACGGATACCGATGTTCCACCATTTCTTATCGCATTTGCTTCCTGCAGGAATGTAAATACCTGGTTCCACTGTTACGACAACACCTGCTGCTAAGACGCGAGGTCCTAAGTCATGTACATCTAATCCTAAGTGATGTGATGTTCCGTGAGGGAAATACGTGCGTGCTTCTTTCTCGTTCGCAGCAATACCTAATTTAATTAAACCAGCATTTACCACTGCACGTGAAGCAGCATCAATATCTCCAAACGGAGCTCCTGCCTTACAAGCAGCGATACCTGCATCTTGAGCAGCTAAAACGATTTCATATAGGGCTTTTTGTGCATCCGTAAACTTACCATTTGCAGGTACCGTTCTAGTCACGTCAGCTGAATAACCATGGTATTCCGCTGCACAATCGCTCAATAATAGATCGCCATCTTTGACTGTTTTCAAATTCGTGATGTAGTGTAGAACGCAGGCATTTTCTGCTGCTCCATTAATACTGTTGTACCCTGGATATTCTGAACCAGCATTCTTGAAATGGTATTCCATTATGGCCTGAGCTTGGAATTCTTTCATGCCTGGCTTAATCGCACGCATTACATCGTTATGCCCTAGTACGCTAATAGAAGCCGCTTTTTGAATTAAGGCAATCTCTTCAGGTTGCTTAATTCCACGCAATGCACGTAGGGTATTTAAGGTAGTTTTAGAGGCCAAAGGTTTAGCAGACGCAATCACTAAACTATCCACCAAAGAGGCCATACGAGTTAATGGATCAGGTTTTGCTTGGTATTTTGCAAAGATTCCTTCTGTGCGGTACAAGGTATAAACGGAGTCAACGCCCGCTAAGGAAATAGACGAGGCATTAAACTGGTCATTAATGAATACGTTTTCCATTTTGCTCTTCGCCTTGAAACCATCCGTTCCTAGAATCTTACCGGTCCAAAGCTCCTTGAATGGATCGCGGTTTTGGACAAAAATAAATTCTGTTCCCGTCTTTCCTAATAAGGTAACTGGTTGCTTGAAAAGCAATAAAACAGCGTTAGGCTCCTCTAGACCTGTTAAATAATAGAAGTTCTTGTTTTGTGCATATTGAAACTCGGTATCATTGCTACGCTGACGAGTTTGAGAAGCAAAAAAGATACCGACGCCTTTGTCAGACATTTTCTCTTTAAAGGCTGCACGACGACCTGCGTGAAATTCAGGAGTTAAATAATCCGTTGGATAATCTTGTGCAATGGCAGATTGTAAAGACAAAGTCGAGAACAATCCGATGATGAGGTGTTTAATTTTCATGGAATAATAGAATAATGAAGAAGCAAGATAAGAAAAAAGGCTCCAGATGGAGCCTTTGAATTAATTTTTTTGGCCAAAATACCGACTCAACCAGAAGCCACATAGCCCCCAAGCGACTA
>JBEBBJ010000131.1:0-5252 GCA_041158445.1 Bacteroidota bacterium | reverse complement strand
GAGGATCGGGGGAAAGTATTTGGGACATCAAAAAGAAAATAGGCTACGTGAGCCCAGAATTGCATTTGTATTTTAAGGAAGGCGGAACGTGCTTTTCGGTGGTGGCTTCCGGATTATTCGATACTCAAGGCTTATTTAAGCGCCTTTCTGTGGAGCAAAAAGCACAGGTAACTCATTGGATGCAGGTGATGGGTATTGCCCATTTAGCCGAAAGGTCCTTTATGCAAATTTCAGGAGGGGAGCAGCGGATGGTGTTGATAACACGCGCTTTGGTGAAGAACCCTGAATTATTGATTCTTGATGAACCCTGCCAAGGATTGGATCGCATTCAGACGGAGCGACTTAAAACGGTACTCGATTATTTAGCAGCGAATTCGGAAATGACGCTACTTTACGTGAGTCATTACGATCGCGATATTCCATCTTGCGTGAATCAGAACTTGGAATTAAAACGGCTCTGAGATGGATGGGCTAGGTTTCGAGAACCATTTTGGGCCATCTGCCGTCATATACGCACAATCTTCTAAACGTACACCGAACTCACCAGGAATCGCAATCGTAGGTTCAATACTGAAACACATCCCAATTTCAAGAGGCGCCTTATTTCCGCGCACCATATTTCCCCACTCGTGTCCACTCATTCCGATGCCGTGACCGGTACGGTGTGGTAAACCAGGCATTTTATAATCGGGTCCAAACCCCGCATCCACTAATACTTTACGTGCGGCATGGTCGACATTTTCTGCGGGTGCCCCTAGTTTTGCGGCTTCAAAACCAGCTTGCTGAGCCTTCTTTTCTAAGTCCCAGATTTGTTTTTGTTTCTCGCTAGGCTCCCCAAAAACAATCGTTCTCGTAATATCAGATTCATATCCTCCCACACTGCAACCACAATCTAACATCACTACATCACCATATTTTAGAATTTGCTTGCGGGAACTACCGTGTGGAAACGAAGTCGCCACACCAAATGTCACCGACGCAAATCCATGTACCGCACCTTGTTCTGCATGAGCTTGGGCAATTTTTTGAGAGATTTGACGTGGAGTACAACCCAAAGTAAGTGCCGCTATTCCGGCCTGAATCGCCTTAACCGTCGCGTCATTCGCTTTTTGCATCAAGGCAATTTCTGCGGCTGATTTAATGATACGGCAAGGAATTGTGATGGCATCTGCGTTGACAAATTGGAAATTCGAGGTTTTGCGCAAACCATCGAAGATGAAGAAACGACAGAATTCGTCGATACCTATTTGGCCCTTCTCTATTCCTATACCTTTTAAGACACAGGTTGTCAATGCAAAGGGGTTTTCATCTTCTTCCCAGATAGAAACCTTCGTTCCTGCCGGTGCCATTTCTAGAAATCGATCCTCTTCGAAAGCAGGGCAAATAAAATTGATTTCACCTTTCACTGGAATAACGACTAACATTGATCGTTCCGACGGATGCCAGCTGATGCCCGTAAAATAATTCATATTGATTCCCGCATCCAAAATGATGGCCTGAATGTTCTTCTCTACCATCAATTTTTGTGCTTTAGCGACACGCGACTTTCGTTCTTCCGCACTAATAGGCGTGAACTCGATAGGCGCTAAGGCAGCTGAGGATGATTTTAGAGAAAGGGTAGAGGCTAACAGGCCTCCTTTAATGAAGTTTCTACGTTGCATAGCGAAATTTAAAATAAAACATTTACAATAGAAATTCTCCCGGGATGAATTAACTTTAAATTCAGAATTATCCTATGCGGCTACTTTTTATTCGTTTCTCGGCCATCGGCGACATCGTTTTAGCTTCTCCAGCCTTGCGTTGTGCTAAGCAGCAGATTCCTGGTGTTGAGATCCATTTTTTGACGAAGAAGTCGATGAAGGCCGTTTCGGAGGCGAATCCTTACGTGGATCAATTTCATTATTTTGACAAAGATCTTTCCGCTACGATTAAAGAATTAAAAGCCTGTAATTTCGATTATATCATCGATTTGCATAAGAATCTGCGCACTTTGCGGATTCGCTTAGCATTAGGTGTGCCTTATTTATCCTATAATAAGTTAAGTGTAGAGAAGTTTTTGCTGACCAAATTCCAGGTGAATCGAATGGCAGATCGCCACATTTCGATGCGTTCTGTGGACACATTAGCTCCTTTGGGTGTTAGCTACGATGGGAAAGGCTTGGATTATTTTGTGCCTTCTGAGGCCATTCAGCCGGTCTTTTTCCCGGAAGGCTACGTCGTTTTAGTGATAGGCGCCTCTTATGCGACGAAGAAATTGCCTTTGGAGTCATTGAAGGTTTTATGTTCCCAAATACCCCATCCCATCGTCTTAGTAGGTGGGAAGGAAGAGGTGGCGGATGGAGAGGCTTTGGCCTTATTAGACCCTACGCGCATCGTCAATACCTGCGGCGCTTATTCCTTGCATGAATCAGCCATGATTGTACAGAAGGCTAAAGTTGTCATTTCCCACGATACTGGCATGCTGTATATCGCTTGTGCCTTTGAAAAGAATGTCATTGCCATTTGGGGAGCGACTTCCCCTGCATTACAGGTGGAACCTTTTATGCCTGATGATTCGAAAGCGCAGGTATTCCAATCCATTGTTCCCGATTTAGCTTGCCAGCCTTGCTCGAATTTTGGTACAAAGACCTGTCCTAAAGGGCATTTTACTTGTATGAAACAGCAGGATTTGCCTGAGATTGTTCGGCAGGTGGAGCAGATGTGGTAATCCTAGAGGTATTTGAATCGCTTCAGTCTTCCTTGGTAACTTTGTAAGTAGTTTTTTTGCGCACCTTCTTCTAAGAAAGAGCTTCTGATTAATTTTTCCACTTCTTCTGAATTGGCTAGCATTTGCTCCAAAATTCGTTCTACCAGCACCGTAGGAATGCCAGCCATCTTGCCTAAATGCTGGAATTGGGTAATTAATTTCCCTTGGTATTGTGCTTTTGGATAAAGTCCCCCTAGAAGAGCAAAGTCGCTTTCGGCAACATGTAATTGCGAATTGAGTAAGTCGTATGCAGGACTTAAAACGAAGTCGCCATCGCTTGTTTCCAGTAAGGAGAAGTTCTTTAAGTGTGCATCTCCATTCGAAAACAGGTAGTTGAACAGGATAATTTTAAATAGTTTAGGGGCTTCTACGGCATAAGCAGGCACATATTGCTGCATGATTTGGAACAATTCCAGGTAATTGCCTTCGTATTTGTAGTTTGCACCATGTGTTTGCGGGGTTCGTTCTGCCAAAACCGCAAAGTCCTCCTTCGCCCGTTTCAAACCACTTTCATCTCGATCAAATCGTTTGGTTAAATAGGCCATTTCCCCGTTTTGGAAGAAAATCAACCCATTCTCAGCTGTCTCAATCTGAAATACTTGTTTCGCGATCTGCATTGTCAAATGCTCATTCGCTGGCATCAAATGCCTATTCTTTCCTAAAGCAGGAATGGGCTTCAGTAAATAATGTCCACTTTCTCCAGGTGTCGCTAAGCGCAATTTGTTCTTCTCAAGGACCAGGGAAAACTTCTCTTGCACCCCTGAAATAGACATAATGGTCCTGTTTTCAAAGAAAATACCCGAAACATCCTCTGAGCTGGCAGGGGAATTATAGGGAAGCACATGATGCACTTTATGCTGGTTAAACAGCCTTAATTGCGCAGAACGGCTATAAGTCTGATGACCTTCCATTAACGTACTGGGGCAAACACGTAGCTGGTCCATCTTAAGCGTTGATTTGTTCAATCGTAATAGCACCGATCGTATCGAATCGAGCCGTATTAAGAAGTATGCCAAAATGATCGGAGGGATCGATCTTCTTAAATTTACAAACTGCCTGTTTATTCGCCCCCTCTGGTAAAAGATGGAAGAACAGAATTCCTTTTTAGCCTTAGGCATGGTCAAACTAATGGCCGGTTTCTTTTTGTCCTCTAACCATGTTTCCAAATACCGAAAATGAAAACTCCCATTATCTAATTGTTGGAGAATTCCAGCCGGTTCAGACTTATAGTAAATCGTTGCCGCTCTCATCTTCTTTCGTTAAATTTTTGATTTCTAATTTCAATTCCAATCCCAAGACATCGGCTAGTTTTTGCAAGGTCTCCAAGGTAGGATTTCCTTTTCCACTTTCAAATTGTTTGACCGTTCTAAGACTTACACCTGATAGCAACGAAAGTGTTTCTTGGTTCGTTTGGAGCAGTATTCGACGCTTTTTGAGTGTTTCTATGATATCTTGATGGTGCATTATAGTGCTCTTTTAGATGTAATTTATGTCAACAAAAAAGCCCGACATTTCTGTCGAGCTTTCAGAGCCTCCTATCGGGATCGAACCAATGACCTACTGATTACAAATCAGTTGCTCTACCAGCTGAGCTAAGGAGGCGCATTTGAGTTCACAAAAGTAAGCCAAATGGATTAAAACGCAAAATATTGTTTGAAAAAAATTAATCTTTTTTCAATTTTTCGAGTTCTTTTTCCGCTTCAGCGATTCTCTTTTCGACCTCTGCACGTAGTTTATCCGAGTTTTTAGACTTCGCGAAGAATTCTAAGTTATTGGTTAACACGGCGATATCATTTTCTAATGCCTGAATTTTCTTACGAGCATCTGGTGAAGCAGATTTTTTCTCTTCGCCACCTGAATTAGATTCTGATGATAAAGATTTTAATTCAAAACCCCAGGCTGCTAATTGTTCTTTCGGTTGTGTACGAGCTAAATCAATTAGCGCATTCCAAGTTGTGCGGAAGCTTTCTTGAATCGCCTTCACGTTATTACGTGGTACGAAACCAATCGCATCCCAAGCTGCTTTCTTCTCACCTAATGAGGCTAACAGGCTAGGGTCTTCTAGCATCGCTTCCATTTCTTTTAAAATGGCTTGCTTTGCTTCTAAGTTTGCTTCGAATTCAACATCCTTCGCGTTCTTACCTTTTTCACGTGTTAAGTTGAAATAGGCGTCACACGCTGCTTTGAATTTCGCGTAAATGGATTCTTTTTGTTTTTCTGGAACATGACCGATCTCTTTCCACTTTTTCTGTGTCTCGATGACCATTTGAGTCACTTCTGGTGTGATGGTTCCCGTTTCTACGATTCCATTCACTTGGTCGATCAATAATTGCTTCGCCGCTAAGTTAGCTTTGCGCTCGGCATCGATCTTCGAGAAGAATTCACTCTTGTGTTTGAAGAAGGTTTTTAAGTCAGACCAAAAGTTATGGCTAACCTCTTTACCACCCTCGCGTGGTAATCCACCTTTTAAATTATTCCATTGCTCCTGAAGCGCTAATACCGCTTT
>JBEBBJ010000130.1:0-5519 GCA_041158445.1 Bacteroidota bacterium | reverse complement strand
TATGCTCGGACGTTTAGAACGATTCAGGCGAATGAAAATCAGAAAGAGGCGAACTTTGGGATTCAATTCCCGGCGAATTTTGATACGCCACACACCTTTAAGTTTGTGTTGAATAACCGCTGGACAAATCGCATTTCGTTTAATGCGAATTTCACTTATACCACTGGTCGCCCGATTACCTACCCGAATGGACGCTATAAGATTTATTCGTTTAATGATCTGTATGATTATGCCGTGAAGACGGGGATTTTCCCTCGACCAGGTTTGGACCAAACCTCCTATACCTACAATGGGACGAAGTACACGTATTTAACCTCCAAAGAGATCAAGGAATTACTAGATGGCTATTCCACTGCTTCTTTCACCTTACGAAATGCCGAACGAATTCCAGATTACATACGATTAGACGTAGGCATCACCATCGATCCTAAGCCGGGCAAACGCTGGCAAGGAAGCTGGAACTTTTCCATTTATAATTTACTAGGTCGCCAAAACGCCTATTCTGTCTATTTCCGTTCTTCTAGCGGAGAAATCAACCAAGCTAAAACTTATCAATTATCGGTTTTAGGAGCAGCTATTCCATCCATCACTTATAACTTCAAATTCTAATGAGACACTTACTACTAATTTTTGGTGCCTTGTTTCTTTTGAGTTCTTGCGAGACGGAAATCGAGGATTTTCAAACCCAAAACCTGAGTTCAGCCATCGTCGTCTACGGCGAAATATCGAATGTGGATGGCCCTTATAACGTTCGTTTAAATTACGTAAGCGCCTACTCTCCCTACGATGCCACCCAGTTTACGGGGCAGCCTATTACGGATGCGAATGTGCGGATTGTGGATGGAACTGGAAAGGAGACAGCCTATTATGAAAAGAGCAAAGGCTACTACTTAAGCCCTGCCGGATTTAAAGGGGAAGTAGGCCAAAAGTATAAATTGCGGATTAAGCTTCTCGATGGAAAAACAATTGAGTCGAACTTTCAGACAATCACCGCATCTCCCGCGCTCGCAGAATTCACTTATTCATTCAAAGATGCAGCAAAGGTGGAAGATATGCGTTTCCCCTTAACGGCCAGCATTAAAGACCCGAAAGCGACAGAGGATTATTATTTTGTGAAGCGCCAGGATTTCCGTCAATTCTTATTAACCTGTCCACCGCCGCCTGCACCTCCGGCACCTGTGCCGCCTTGTAATTGTGTGTGTTGGCAGGCTCCACAAAATACTCAGCCATACCTTTTAGATGATTTTCTGTTAAGTGGCAAGAACTTGTCGTTGGATTTAGGTCAGCTTCCTTATGAAGATTTTACCGATTGGGTAGTCCAGCTCGACGTCTATTCTATCTCGAAAGAGGCGCACACCTATTGGAAAAGGTTAGAAGATCAACGGAAGTTGAGTGGAGGAATTTTTGATAAAGTTCCTGCTCAAATTCGGGGAAATTTAACCTGTTCTACGGATCCATCTCAAGAGGTTTTAGGCTTTTTTATGGTCGGTGGATTAACACAAAAACGTCTAAATGTGGATCGATTTAACGGTATTCCGACAGAGGCCTATCAGAAATTAGTCTTCTATGTAGACTTCAATAATATCCGTCGAAAAGACATCCCTCTTTGGAATTGCAAAGACGCCGCATTTATCAAATATAACCTCGGATATTCCTTGCCTCCATTATAAATATAGTATGCTTGCATAATAGTTTTTTTCTCTGCAAATTTGTTACAACCTAAACGTTATAACCATGGCAAAAGAATACGACCGTCGCAACCTAGACTTTATTTTAAAAGAGGTTTTTGATACTGCTTCCCTGTGTAACTATCCTCGTTACGCGGATTATACACCCGATATGTTTGATATGGTATTGGATTCAGCTGATGCCATTGCCGAAAAATATTTACGCCCCATCTATGTAGATTCAGATCGCAAAGCGGCTGAATTAGTGGATGGAGTCGTGCACGTTCACCCTGGTATTGAGCCCTACATCAAAGAGATGGGCGAGTCGGGAATGATCGGTTGCACATTTGATATTGAACACGGAGGTCAGCAAGTACCTTCAATGATCGGTGGAGCACACGAATTTATTCGCGGTGCAGCGCATAATTCAGCCGTGATGTTTACAGGTTTGTCTCACGGAGCTGCGCATTTGATTGCTTCTTTTGGTTCCAAAGAATTAGCGGACACTTATGTTCCCAATATGCTTTCTGGCAAGTGGACAGGCACCATGTGTTTAACTGAGCCGCAGGCGGGAAGTTCCTTGAATGATGCGTCTACTTCGGCGAAGGATTTAGGGGATGGAACCTATGCCATCAAAGGTCAAAAGATATTCATTTCAGGAGGGGATAATCACTTCTCAGAAAATATCATTCACTTAGTTTTAGCTCGTTTAGAGGGTGCTCCGGCAGGTACGAAAGGGATTTCTCTTTTCGTTGTGCCTAAAAAGCGCATTGAAAATGGCACTTTAGTAAATAACGAAGTGGTTTCTCTAGGAGTCTATCATAAGATGGGCCAAAAAGCCACACCAGCCCTTCACCTCTCTTTTGGAGATAAAGGGAACTCAATTGGTTACTTAGTGGGTGAGCCGAATAAAGGTTTGTCTTACATGTTCCAAATGATGAACGAGGCGCGTCTAGGCGTAGGAATGGGTGGTGCTTACATCGCATCAGCTGCCTACCACGCCTCGAAACAATATGCAAATGAGCGTGCACAAGGTCGTTTATTAACGAACAAAGACCCAAACACGCCTCCTACCTTAATCAAGAATCACCCGGATGTGCAACGAATGTTGTATTTCCAAAAAGCCATCGTGGAAGGATCCATGGGTCTTTTATTCCAATGCTTTATGTGGGATGACTTAGCGAAGAGCTTAGAGGGTGAAGAACAAAAAGAAGCACAAATGATGCTTGACTTGATGACTACCGTAGCGAAAACCTATCCAGCTGAGATGGGAACACAAGCAGTTAATCAAGGCTTACAAGTATTAGGTGGTTACGGATACACAGAAGATTTCCCATTAGAGCAAATGGCACGTGACGTGCGGATTATGTCGATTTATGAAGGAACGACGGGTATTCACGGCTTGACTTTATTAGGTCGCGGTATTCCGGCGAATAATGGAGCGGCTTTGCAGACTTTAGGGAAATTAGTCTATGCTGACATCGCGGTGGCAAAAGGCCACGAAAGTATCGCTAAGTATGCAGGTATGTTAGAAAAGGAATTAGAGAATCTGACGAAGGTGACGATGCATAAACTAGGTTTCGCGATGAAAGGCGAAATCGAAGTTTTCTTAGCGGATTCTACGTTATATATGGAATTGTTCGGATTAATTACTGTCGCATGGCAGTGGTTAAAGCAAGGTCACGTAGCAGCGGCTGCCTTAGCTAAAGGTGGTTTGAGCGGAGAGGACGAAGCCTTCTACAAGGACAAGATTCATACGATGAAATTCTTCTACCATTACGAAGTGCCTAAGGCATTAGGTTTATCTACGCGTTTGATGGATGAAGAAGTTTTGACTATTTTTGATCACAAATAATACTTTTATGTTTAAGAAACTGGTATTTATAGGGCTTACGGCCTTGATTTCAACGGCGGCGAACGCTCAAAGTAAGTATTCTGCTTACGAATTATTTCATCCTTTGTGGAACTACGGACCTGTTTCCCCAGCGCGTTCAGCGGCGGGTGTTCCAGGCCCAGGTTACTGGCAGAATTCGGCAGATTACAAGATTGCTGTTTCCTTAGATGATGTAGCGAACAAAATCACGGGCGATGTGGAGATTACCTACAAGAATAATTCTCCAGACAAATTGCCTTTCTTGTGGTTGCAATTAGACCAAAATAGTTTCAATACGCAATCTCGCGGAGGCAAGACGACGCCAATCAATGGCTAACTTCATTGTGGAAGATACGAGAATGCAGATTCGCTTAGCGTCTCCATTAGCAGAAAAAGTAGGAACTGCGAAAATCAAAATCGCTTATTCGTTCACTTCACCTGAAAATGCCTCGGACAGAATGGGAATCCAGCAAACGAAAAATGGCGCGATCTACACAGTGGCGCAGTGGTTTCCACGCGTTTGTGTGTACGATGACATCGAAGGATGGAACGTGTTACCTTATTTAGGAGCAGGTGAGTTCTATTTAGAATATGGCAATTTTGAGTATTCAATCAATGCACCAGCCTCTCACATCGTAGTAGGTTCAGGGGAATTATTAAATCCAACAGAAGTATATACCGCTGATCAGGTGAAGAAATGGGCTGCAGCGGCGAACTCAGAAACAACGGTCGTGATTCGTTCAGCGGCTGAGGTGACTGACCCGGCTTCTCGTCCAGCGAAGGATAGGTTGGCTTTTGCTTCGTCTAAGGCCTTTATCTTAGACGCTTGCCGCATCAATTTGCCTAGTGGTAAAAAGTCATTGGCTGTTTCGGTTTATCCGGTAGAATCGGATGGCAAAGACGCTTGGGCTCGTTCTTCCGAATATGTGAAAGCATCGATTGAGCATTATTCGAACTGGTTGTACGAGTATTCATATCCAGTCGCGACGAACGTAGCAGGTATCGTTTCTGGAATGGAGTACCCAGGTATTATTTTCTGCGGTTACAAAGACAAGACGGCGTCTTTATGGGGCGTGACGGATCATGAGTTTGGTCATAACTGGTTCCCGATGATCGTAGGTTCGAATGAGCGTAAGTTTGCGTGGATGGATGAAGGATTTAACACCTTTATCAACTTCTATTCGACAGATGCCTTTAATAAAGGAGAATACAAGAACCGCAAATTCGATATGCATACGATCGCTAAGTCGATGTTCCGCGAAACGGCAGATCCAATTATGTCGATTCCTGATGTGATCCAAACACGTAATTTAGGTTGGGAGGCGTATAACAAGCCAGGATTCGGTTTACGTATCCTACGTGAAAACATCTTAGGAGCGGATCGTTTTGATTATGCTTTCAAGAATTATATTAATAAATGGGCCTTCAAACACCCTACCCCAATGGACTTCTTCCGCGCGATGGAAGATGGTGCGGGCGAGGATTTAGGTTGGTTCTGGAGAGCTTGGTTCTATGAGCTTTGGAGACTTGATCAATCCGTGAAAGATGTGGATTATGTAGAGCAAGATCCAGCTAAAGGAGCCGTAATCACGATCGAAAACTTAGACAAGATGGCGATGCCAGCAGTCGTGGAAGTGGAATTAACAAGTGGAGAAAAAGAACGCTTCACGTTCCCAGTAGAAATCTGGCAACGCGGTGCGACTTGGACATTCCGCACGTCGACGAAGCTTCCGATTAAATCGGTGGTCATCGACCCAGATCATTCTTTCCCAGATATGGATTCGAAGAATAATACCTGGAAGCCGCTGAGTGTGCGGTCGAGATAATAAAAAAGCCCTTGCAAACTGCAAGGGCTTTTTTAGTAAGTTTATTTGTAGGAAGTGGAGAAGATTATCATCAACTTGGTGAAAACTAATCCACTAATCATGAAAATTCTATTCCTACAATCGCTTTGGTTTGGAGAATTGATCTCCATCCTT
>JBEBBJ010000129.1:0-4070 GCA_041158445.1 Bacteroidota bacterium | reverse complement strand
TGAATGGACAAAAGTATTACCACACGTTATTGGCCTATTGAATTCAACGACTGCCTTGAGTTTAGTGATTGGGTTAATCGGCGTTAAAAGTGGAAACATTAGTTTACACCGCAAGGCGATGGGTGCGGCATTTGTGCAAGGCGCTTTATTCCTGGTATTATATATTCTTTACCACATTTCTAATCCATCTACCCCATTTGGTGGCGAAGGTTGGATCCGTCCGGTATATTATTTCTTATTGATTTCACACATCCTTCTTTCGATCGGTGTAGTTCGTTTAGTATTGAAAGCGATTTATTACGCATTAACATATAACATCGTGGCGCACAAAGCCATTGTTAAATGGGCCTACCCTATCTGGTTATACGTATCCGTTTCAGGTGTGATTGTGTATCTTTTGATTTCGCCTTACTATGTATAAGAAAATCCTTCTTTTCGTGGTTTTACTTTTGTTAACACAGGTAGATGCGGTAGCGCAGTGTGCCATGTGCAGAACTACCGTGGAGAGTAGCATTTCAAATGGTCGTTCGAATATCGCGACTGGATTGAATACAGGGATTTTATATTTACTATCAGCACCCTATTTGATCGTGGGAGCGATTGCTTTTTTATGGTTTCGCCAAAGCAAGCAAGAACAGCAAGCCCGCCTAGCGAAGCTTCAACTGCGTCAAAAAGTTTCTCAACTTTTCAGCAAAAATCTAGACTAATCCCAAATCGGGTATTGTGTGAGTTTGATGGCCTTCCCAAAGAAGATTTGGGTAGACTTTTCGAATGAATCCGTATAATCTGATACGTAGAATTGACGCGTGGATTCTTCTCCCTCGTGCAACATATCCTCTGCCGCAAGAATACGCTTGATTTCCTCCGCCACGATAATAGACGTGTCGATCACCGGAATACTTCCTTTGTAGTAGGCGTCGATCTGTGCTTTGATCAGCGGATAATGCGTACAGCCTAAAATCAATCCTTCGATTCCTTGCAGCGTAGGCTGTGCTAGGTATTCTTTAATGATGGTTTCAGAGATGGAGTTCGAGAAGAAGCCTTCTTCGATCATGGGTGCTAATAAAGGAGTGGCCAAAGACTTTACCTCGATATGCTTTCCCAAAGCTTCTGCCTTGTTTGCATAGATCCCCGAGTTCACCGTTTGCTTCGTCCCGATTAAACCGAGGGTTTTGTTTTCCCAGTTTTGGTCTAAATACGAAATGACCGGGTCGATGACATTCACGACTTTGGCCTTCGTGCCTACATAAGCCTTCACTAAATCATAGGCAGCCGCCGAAGCTGAATTGCAGGCGATCAAAATCAACTTGCAATTCTTCTCCAAAAGCAGATTGCAAATCTTCACCGAATAAGCCTGAATCGCCGTCGCTGATTTATCTCCATACGGAAGGTGCGCCGTATCCCCAAAATAGATAATATTCTCCTGCGGCATCAACTCCGTGATGGCATGCGCCAGAGTCAATCCACCAATTCCACTATCAAAAATCCCGATGGGCGCTGAGTTAGGCATAGATTTAATTTCGACAAAGAACGGAATTTTGAAATTCTTTTCAAACTGACGCAACCATTTAGCACTTTGTGCCATCTTTGCATTCGAATAACGAAAATACCCTTTGAGTACACGTTTACCTGCCTTCCTTTCTGAAACTGAGCTAATTGAAGCCTGTCGAAAAAACAATCGACAAGCCCAGCACGCCCTCTTTCAAAAAATGGCCGGAAAGATGCTCTCCGTGGTGAAACGCTACATTACAAATACGTCAGAAGCAGAAGATACCTTAATGGAGGGTTTTGTAAAAGTATTCTCGAAACTAGACCAATACCAAGGCGGCGGTAGTTTCGAAGGCTGGATTCGAAAAATCATGATAAACGAGGCCTTGATGTCAATTCGAAAGAACAAAGACCGTTACCCGGTGGACATCGATGCCGCCTTTGATGTGGCGCATCCGGATGAGACCTTGATGCAATTAGGCTTGCAAGAGATCGAGAACCTCATCTCCTCGCTGCCTACAGGCTACCGAACGATTTTTAATTTATATGCCATCGAAGGCTATTCCCACGCGGAAATCGCCCAATTATTAGATATATCAGAAGGAACTTCGAAGTCGCAACTTTCGCGCGCCAGAGCCCTTCTCCAAAACCAACTAGCAGCTTTACAAATATGAAAGATTGGAATTCTGTAGAGGAAAAATGGAGAGAGCAACTCCAAAACAAATCAGACGACATTCCCGAGGGATTGTGGTCTCGGATCGAAGAACGCCTAGAGGAAAAACCCGTGCGTCGCTTCCCCATCTATTGGGCGGCAGCCGCGATGCTTTTAATCGCTGTAGGCCTAAGCTGGAACTGGAATGCTGCGCCGGAAGAAACGCGTACGGTAGCTAGCGAAGTAACCACTGCGCCTGCCTTTTCTGAAACTCCGCTCAGCCAGGGCGTACCAGAATCGACTGAAACAATTGCATCGAGCCCTATTTCGACTGTATCCGTTTCGTCTACAGCCGATGAGCAAGAATCAGTGCTACTATCGGAACCTGTCGTAACCGAGGAAATCAAACAAAAAGAAGAGGTCGCAGCTGTTCAACCCCTTATTGAAAGCAAAGCCGAGCCAGAGGAAATCGTGACCGTACGATTGGATATCGATCCTATACAAGAGGAGGAGAGACCGGTGGCCAAGAGACGTAAAAGATCTCTTTTTGGCAAAATCGTAGGTGAAATCAGGCAAGCCCTAGACGGGGAGCCGGTTAACTGGCAACGATTAAAAGAAGGGAACCCTGCCTTTGAAAATAATATTCACAACGTGGCTAATACCTACGTTAAAACAGAAGAAAATTTAAAACGCACATTACAAATCCAATAATTATATGAAAAAGTTCATCGCTATTATCTGCCTAGTAGTAAGTGTATTCAACCTTTCTGCAAAAGAGAGACAAGATTCACTGATATTAAAAATTGACAAACGAAACCAAACCTTGATCGGGGGGAAAGATTCGAAACGGACGTTAAAAGAAGAATTAGAAAGTGCCTTCGAGAAAAAGGGAATGGTCTTAACGGACAGCCTTTGGCAAACTATCAGACAAGCCATTAAAACGGATTCGGATGGAGATAGTAGTCTTTCTGTGCGGATTGGGAATAGTTCTGTGAAGATTGGAATTCACAAGTCGCCGCTACGCGGCTCAGTAACTAGTCAAGAGTCGCTAGTCACTAGTCCGGAATCTTGGAAAAATTCTGGCAAAAAAGAAGAGGTCCGCATCGGATTAGACGGGGTGCATGTGAAAGACGGCAACGAGGAGACGCACGTGACTTGGGATGGCGTGTACCACCGTGAAGGGAAAGAAGTAACAAAAGTGATTTGGGGAAAAGATACGACGAAAGTAAAACGCCCTAATTTATATAGCAGACGTGGTTTAGATTTCAATTTAGGTCTCAATACACTGGTGGGTGGCGAACCTGAAATCGCCGTTGCTTATCCTGGAGCACCAGCTTACATTCCTAATTTCACCTTAGACCCATTAGGATCCCGCTATGCAAGCTTAGGCATTTCACGTTTCGTGACATTATCAGAAGGTAAGAAATCGGCCTTCCGTTTAGGTTATGGCTTAGAGATCGATTGGTATAACTTCCGCTTTGACCATAACCGCATTGCAACTAAAGGCCCTAATGGCGTACAATTCAATACAATTACTTCTTCCACTGGGAAAGAGATTGTAATGAGCAAAAACAAGATGAGTGTTTCTTATCTAACCTTGCCTATTATGCCACACTTCTCGTTTGATAAAAAATCAGCCGTTCAAATGGTTGCCATCGGAGGTTACGTATCTTATCGCATTGATACATGGACAAAAGCTGTCGAAGAAGAAAGTGGAAACTTGCGCAAAGAGACGACGAATTTATACGTAAATCCTTTCCGCTATGGTCTGCGTGCAGAATTTGCCTTGCGTCACTTCCCGGATTTATTCTTCAGCTACGACTTAAGCCCACTGTTTGAATCAGGTAAGAGCCAAGAAATGCGCGGATTAGCCTTTGGAATCCGATTATTGTAAAAATTTATTGGAAATTTTTCACAGATGTGTTTGCGG
>JBEBBJ010000128.1:0-6116 GCA_041158445.1 Bacteroidota bacterium | reverse complement strand
ACGAGATTTTAACAAGAACTGTCTAGTGGCTAGTAAAAAAACAAGTTGTTCCTTCTGCGGTCGTCCTAAAAACGAGGTAGGTTTATTGCTTTCTGGCATCGATGGCCACATTTGCAATAACTGCTTGCAACAAGGATATGAGGTGGTGAAAGAGGAGATGGGTGTAGCGGCTCAAGCGAAAGCGGGGACGAAACACTCGTTCGAATTAGTGAAGCCGAAGGATTTGAAAGAATATTTAGATGGCTATATCATCGGACAGGAAGAAGCTAAAAAGCACCTTTCTGTGGCGGTTTATAACCACTACAAGCGTTTAATGCAGGCTCCTTCGAATGACGATGTAAAGATCGAGAAGTCGAATATCTTGATGGTAGGCGAGACGGGGACGGGTAAAACCTATTTAGCTCGTACGCTTGCCCAAAAATTACAAGTTCCTTTTTGCATCGCCGATGCCACCGTAATTACGGAGGCTGGTTACGTGGGTGAGGACGTGGAAACGATTCTAACTCGTTTACTTCAAGCGGCAAATTATGACGTGGAGAAGGCGGAATGTGGTATCGTTTTCATTGATGAAATTGACAAAATCGCTCGTAAATCTGATAACCCATCCATCACACGTGATGTGTCCGGCGAAGGAGTACAGCAGGCTTTATTAAAATTACTAGAAGGTTCGATTGTGAACGTACCACCGCAAGGAGGTCGCAAGCACCCAGACCAAAAGATGATCGCCGTGAATACGGAGAATATCTTGTTCATCTGTGGTGGTGCTTTTGATGGCATCGATCGCCACATTGCGAAGCGCTTGAATTCGCGTCCGATTGGATTCTCAGGCGATGATACCTTCCACGAGTCATTCGAGAAGGACCAAATCATGAAGTATGTGACGGCGCAGGACCTGAAGTCTTTTGGCTTGATTCCTGAACTATTAGGTCGTCTTCCTGTCGTGACTTATTTGAATCCATTAGATACGACGGCTTTGTTGTCTATCTTAACGGAGCCTAAGAACGCGTTAGTGAAGCAATACGAGAAGCTTTTCGAGATGGAAGGCGTTTCATTGACTTTCCAACAGGATGCCTTAGTCTACATGGTGGAACAAGCCATGCAATATAAATTAGGTGCGCGTGGGTTACGCTCTATTATGGAAGCGGTGATGACTGACGCGATGTACGAAATTCCATCCCAAACTGAGTTGAAGAAATTCGAGGTGGATTTGAATTATGCTAAATCGAAGTTCGAAAGAACGGTATTTCATCAAATGAAAGTAGTCGCTTAACGCTATGAAAAAATTCATTTTATTTTTATTGATGGGCTTGCCAGCCATTGCTGGAGAAGAAAATAATAAACCAACTGCCTTGCAGATGGCGCCGGTTGAACAGGTTACGCCTCCTACTGCGCCTTCTGTCGCTCCGGCGGTGGAAACGCTAGTTTCACCTAAGATCGCTCCCGAAATGAAAGCTCGGAAAGAGCAGGTTTCTCTAAGCACTGAGGTGAAAGCAGTTAAAAAAGCGGTGGAGCCAAGAGGATGGCATCCGAAAGTAAAAATAGGTTTTACCCTGCTTGCATTGGGTGTGGTTTTGGTGGTGTTAGGCTTAGGTTTTGTCGGCGGTTTATCGGCCTTTATTGGCCTATTATTTACGATTGCAGGCTTATTGCACACCTATTAAGATGCTTGAAACCCAGCTTGTTTTATTGCATGGTTTTGGGGAAGATGAACGTATTTGGACTGATTTCTCACCTTATTTAGGGGAGAATTTCACCATTCACACGCCATCTTATGCCGCTTGGACGGATTGTGCTACGCTCGCCGATTACGCAAAAAAAATACAATCTTCCTTGCCTGCTGATCTTACCTTTTGTGTGGTAGGTCACTCGATGGGAGGGTACATCGCCCTGGAATTAGCGTCTTTATTTCCTGAGCAGGTAATAAAAGTGGTGATGTTGCATTCTACTTTTTTGCCAGACACGGAAGAAAAGAAAATCAATCGGGATAGAACGGCAGAACTATTGGCTAAAAAAGGAACTGCCTTTTTTATAGGCCCCTTTCTCCCTAATTTGTTTGCTGTTTCCTCTAGCGAGCAGATTGCTGTTTTGGCAGATCGTTATAGAACATTGCCTGTCGAAGGATTAATTGCGGCGACTAAAGCGATGCGCGATCGAAAAGATTTCACGGACTTTGTTCAAGCCACCTCGATTCCATTTTTATTTATTTTGGGAGCTCAGGACGCCTTAATCTCTCCTGAATCCATTACTCGTTTTATTCAGAAATCCGTTGTAATTTTACCCAATGTAGGCCATCAAGGTACCTACGAAGCGCCTGAAGCAGTTGCTGAGGCGATTAATCAATTTGTGAATGTCTGATATTATCATTGCCCTAGATGGCTTTTCTTCTTGTGGAAAAAGTACGACTGCCCGCCACGTAGCGGCTTCATTGCACTATGCCTTTTTGGATACGGGTGCCATGTACCGTGCGGTAGCCCTTTATTTTCACCGCCAAAACGTCGATGTATCAAATCTTCAAGCCGTAAAAGACGCACTTTCGCATGTAGAGATTACCTTTCAGTTTAATCCTTCAAAACAAGCATCAGATACCCTGTTGAATGGGGAGAATGTAGAGGCGGAGATTCGCAAAATGTATATTTCAGATTTAGTGAGCCAGATAGCGGCTATCCCTGAAGTAAGGCATGCGATGGTGGCTCAACAACAGCGAATGGGCGAAAAGAAGGGGATTGTGATGGATGGCCGTGACATTGGAACAGTTGTTTTTCCAAACGCCGAATTAAAGATATTCATGACGGCTGAGCCGCATATTCGGGCACAGCGCCGCAAATTAGAACTACTGCAAAAAGGAGAAGACTTACCTTTGGAAGAAATCATTGAAAACCTGCGCAAAAGGGATGAAATTGATTCAAACCGGAGTGAAGGGCCTTTGAAGCGGGCAGCCGATGCGATCGATTTAGATACTTCTTATCGTACGATGGACGAGCAAGTAGAGTTTGTTTTAGATCACGTTCGACGCGTGCAAGGTGAAAAACGCTAATCCATTTATTATCGTAGGCCAGGGTTTAGCTGGCACCATTTTAGCCCATCATTTCTTAGAGGCCGGGATTCCCTTTGTGATTTACGATTCCCCGGAGACTCATTTTACCTCATCACAGGCCGCAGGTGGAATTTTTAATCCGGTGACAGGTAGAAAATTAGAAAAGACCTGGCTTGCAGAAGACTTATTTCCCTATTTAGTTGATTTTTATTCTCGCTTAGAGAAAACACTAGGGGCTTCCTTTTTTCACCCCATGCCACTTTTTCGTCCTTTTGCAAATGAGGAAATGAAGACCTGGTTAATGGATCGAAAAGAGATGATTGACCATGCATATTTGCGTTGGGAAGCGGAGGGAGTTTGGGTGGAACAAGCCGGATGGGTGGATGTGGTAAAGCTATTGCAGATCTCACGACTTTATTTCATTGAAAAAGGCCTGTTGAAAACAGAAACCTACACAGGCCATGAAGCGATTTTTTGTGAGGGATTTCATGGTCAAAAAAATCCCTTGTGGTCAAGTTTGCCTTTCTTGCCGGCTAAAGGGGAGTTAATGGAAATTCAATCCGACGAACCGTCGGAGGACTATATTTTAAACAAAAATGGCTTTATCCTGCCTTTGGGCGGAAAGCAATTCAAGGTTGGAGCTACCTATAGTTGGAAGGAATTCACGAATGAAATTACCTCAGAATCCCGAGAAGCTTTAGAGGATAAATTGAAAGGAATGGGGGTGGAGGCTTATACATTTATTTCCCAAAAGACCGGTGTTCGTCCCGCGACTCAGGATCGCCGCCCGTTTGTCGGTTTTCGACCAGATGGGAAGGCGGGTATTTTTAATGGATTTGGGTCCAAAGGAGTGTCATTAAGTCCTTTTTTCGCGAAACAATGGACTTTCCGTTTAAATCAGTAAATTTGGTTTTAAAGTCTTTGGCCAAATGCGTAGTGTAAAATTCTTTTTCGCCGTTCTACTGCTTCTGTCTTTCTGCTACATTCAGCTTAAAGCACAGAATTCGCAATGGATTGAGGAAAATCACCGCATTCAATACCAGAAATTTGCCTGGAAATATGTGGCTAGTTCGAATTACGAAGTCTATTACCTGGATAAGGACGAGCCATTAGCCAAGTCAACGCTTACCTATTTAGAAGCGGATTTTGTTCGAATTACGGAACTGATTTCTTATTCTCCGGTACAAAAAGTCAAGATTTTTATCTACCCTAACCACGAATCGTGGTTACAAAGTAACAGTGGAATATCGCTGAGTGATGCGAAAGAGGTGGACAGTGAAAACCTCTCTAAATTCCGAATTGAAATCCCCTTTAAGGATAATTTATATTCGTTTAAGCAAGAATTAACGAAAAATGTGGTGCGTGTTTACTTGCATGACCTGCTCTATGGCGGAAGTGTAAAGGATGTATTACAAAGTTCGTTATTGTTAAATTTATCCGATTGGTACGTTTTAGGGATGGCCGCCTATATTGCTACAGGGGATTCACCAGAAATGCGCCGTTTTACCTACCAAATCATCAGTGAAAATAAGATTCGAAAACTGCCATTAGCGAAAGGCAAGGAAGCGGAGCTGCTAGGACAATCGATTTGGTCCTACATTGCCAGCACGTATGGAAAACAGGCCATTGGTAATATTCTGAATTTGACGCGGATTATCCGGAGTGAGCAGTCAAGTGTGGCTAGTACGATTAGGAAGCCCTTCACTAAGTTTTTAAAGGAATGGTTTGACTATTATTTAAACGATGCGAAGCAGCTGGAAGTAAATTCACAAAAAGTATTCTCTACGGATGATTTCGCAGGTACGCCTGCCGGAATTCAATCGCATCGGATGAGCCCAGATGGATTGCACGAGGTGTGGGTGAGTGATGAATCCGGACGTTTCAGTGTTCATTTACATACGCTTGCTTCGAAAAAGTCACAGGTAATTTTGCAGTCTGGCTTGAAAGAGGTCAATCGTTTGTCTTCAGGCAAAGGCCCATTATTGTCTTGGAGCGGTAAAAATCAGTTACATATTTTGTTTTCAGATCAAGGATTTACATGGTTAAAAACGTTCCAAGTTGACAAAAATGGCCGAAGCACGGGTGATCAAAAAAAGAAGATCGCGAATCTGTCCTATTTATCGATGGAGATGAATCCGACTGGAACGAAGATGTTGGTGCGTGTTTTGGAAAAAGGTCAAGTGGATGTAGGGATGTATGATTTAAAGCGCAACCGCCTAAATCTGATCACGAAGGATGCTTTTGATGAAACGGAGGCTCGTTTATTACCTGATAACCGCATTTTGTATGTAAGCGATCGGTATATTGATTCTTTGCCTGCGCCTGCTGCACCCTTCTCCTCTATTTTTGTCTATAATCCAGAAGAGCCTGAGAATCCGATACGCCTATTTTCTACCTCGGGTAAAGTGTCTAATTTTCAGTTTCGCTCGGATTCAAATGCCTATTTTTTGCATTCCCAAAGTCAAGGTAACCGCCTCATCCGATTTAATCTAGCTGATACAACCTTCCAGCAAATGGCTTTACGTTCTGTGGCTTGGGATCAATTTGAAATTTCACCAACGGGAATCTCGAGTAAGGAGAATATCATATTGACAGACAGAATCTCGCGTTATTCATGGTCGAGTATTGACGAACTAACGAATTCAGCTTGGATACCTACCATTCTAGATCCTACAGATGCGGCTAAAAAACAAAGACGTGCTCGACTCGAGAGACAGCAAAGCATTCGATTGAAAAGAGAGCCAGGGAAGTTGATAGGGCCCTATGATTACGAAAGTTCCTTTGTGATGAATAGTTCAGAGGGGCTATTCAAATCAGATCCCATTCGAGGATTAGGCTATGCTTATGAGTTGAAGGCAAACGATTTACTCGAAAATCACCTATTCAAGGCAGGGGTATTTTTAGCGGCGAATCTGCGGAATACGGATCTTTGGGGTGAATACAATTACCTAGCTAATAAGCTAGATTGGACATTCCGCTATGATCGGAAAGTGCTGGGTCAAGACACGGAATCAGAAATTCAAAAAATACGTTATAATCGATTTGCGCTGAGTGCCAGTTATCCCTTCAGCTTACTCAGTAG
>JBEBBJ010000127.1:0-4104 GCA_041158445.1 Bacteroidota bacterium | reverse complement strand
TATACGGCACCGTTTTTAGCCCATAATATTATGGAACCTACGAATACGTTTGCGCATGTTCAAGGGGATAAAGTGAAAATTGTGGGACCTATTCAAGGGCCAGATATGGTAGCTACAACGGTGGCGACACGTTTAGGGATTCCGAAAGAGAATATTGAGATTCAATTAGCACGTATGGGCGGCGGTTTTGGTCGCCGTGCTTACGGACACTATATGCTAGAGGCGGTGTTGATTTCGAAGCAGGCAAACGCGCCAGTGAAATTAATTTATAAGCGCGAAGACGATGTGAGCGCGGGTATTTATCGACCGATGTACCAAATGACGTATCGTGCCGCTTTTGATGAGAACAAGCGCTTAACGGCCATGCATATTAAAGGAGGAGGCGTTCCAGAATCCCCATTACATGCAAATCGTTTCCCAGCTGGAGCTTTGGATAATTACCTTGCAGAGAGCTGGGCAATTCCTTCTAACATCACGATTGGAGCTTTCCGTGCTCCTCGTTCGAATTTCAACGCTGCGGCAGAGCAATCTTTCTTAGATGAGATTTCTGAGTACATGGGAAAAGACCCGATTGCTTTCCGTTTAGAATTATTACAAAGAGCAAAAGACAATCCAGTAGGCAAAAGCAACGATTACGATGCGGCGCGTTATATGGGTGTTTTGGAATTAGTGCGCGACAAATCTGGCTGGGGGAAACCCGAAAATGCAGGGAAGAAACGCGGAGTTTCAGCGTATTTCTGTCATAATTCGTATGCAGCTCAGGTGATTGATTTACACGTGAAGGATGGGCAAGTAATGGTGGATCAAGTGACCTCTGCTTTAGATTGTGGCGTGGTTGTGAATCCAGAAGGCGCGAAAAATATGGCGGAAGGTGCGGCGATTGATGGCATTGGTAATGCGCTATTCGGACGATTAAGTTTAACGGACGGTCGCACAGATCAAAAGAACTTTGATACCTATCGGATGATACGCCATAACGAAGCACCCAAGAAGATAGACGTATATTTTGTCCAAAATGAAGTGGATCCTACTGGTCTTGGCGAACCTCCATTCCCTCCTATTTTTGGGGCGATGGCGAATGCCTTGTACAAGGCGACGGGTAAACGTTTTTATAAACAGCCATTTATGGATGATATATCATAAATAACGTTTATGATATCCATTACAAAGTTTAAATTTTATTAATCATCTCTGCTATGTAGTTTTGTCATGCAAACAGATGCAACTGATTGAAATTCATATATTTCTGTTGGTTTAATTAATGAAAAACGAATACAATAAAGCCAGGTAATTTTTACCTGGCTTTATTTAGTTAAAGAAGCTCTGTTTAATCCTTTCGTTGTTTTCTAAAACAAAATTCATGAAAGCTTTCGCCACGGGGGATGGCTTTTTTTCTTTATGCCAAATCAATTTCCAATCGGTCGTAATAGGTAGACCTTCTCGTGGAATGATAGCTAAATAGCCCTCCTTAATTTCTCTTTTTATACCGATCAAGGGCATGATGGAATAGCCTAGGCCCGCCATTACGGCCTGTTTAACGGCCTCATTCGACATTAATTCGATTCGTTTTAAGCTACTGACTCCCTGTTTTTTTAAATAGCTCTCCATAATTTTTCTGGTTCCTGAGCCAGACTCTCTAAAAATGAGGGGTAGCTCATGCTTAAAAGTATTGTAATCAAAGGAGGGATTCATCGCCGCAGTTTCCGTATTTCCCACGAGAACGAGCTCGTTTTTTAGAATGTCAATGAAATCGAATTGTGTGCTCTCCAGCTGGTCTGAAACTAGGCTAAAGTCGACCTCATTTTGTTCTAAACTTTCGATTACTTTTCCCCGATTGGTCACATCAATACTAATTTCGACGCCTGGATTAGCTTTTAGAAAATCAGATAAATAATAGGGCAATACATATTTTCCTGTGGAGACAATGGATACTTTTAATCTTCCGATTAACTGATCTTTGAAGGCCATTGTTTTGTAATTGATGGCGTATACTTGCTCTAATATTCCTTCTGCGGATGCAGCAATTTCTTTCCCAAAATCCGTCACATAAATTTTCTTCCCGATGATTTCCAATAAGGGAATTTCAAACTGAGCTTGAAAGTTTTTGATCTGAATAGAGACCGCTGGCTGTGTCAGATTGAGCTCCTCCGCTGCTTTTGTAATGCTGGAAGTTTGCACGACTTTGACAAAAATCTGCAGCTGATTTAGGGTATAGTTCATAACAATTCATTATGGATTTCATTATAAACTTAAATAAAAATTATTAATGTACGCCTATTTACTTTGCAAAAAGAAGTTTTGTCTGTAACCCGCCGCGAATGATCAATTTTGAACTATTGACCTTTAATCTCACGAACCCGACTTTATTGTTTTTCATTCTGGGGGTTTTTGCCAAATACGTAAAAAGTGATTTAGAAATTCCTGCGGCTACGAAGAGTTTTATTTCCCTGTATTTATTGTTCGCCATCGGATTTAATGGAGGTAGTGAATTAGCCGTTACCGGGATTACAACCGAGGTGATAACTAGCCTAGTGCTAGGTATGTTGCTAGCGCTGATTATTCCCATCTATTCCTTTTTTATACTTCGCATCAAGTTAAATTCCTCCGATGCAGGCGCGATTGCCGCCTCTTATGGCTCAGTTAGTGCGGTAACTTTCGTTTCTGCGGTCGCTTTTTTAGAAATGAATCAGCTGAAGATGGGTGGTGAAATGGTGGCGGTGATGGCATCGATGGAATTTCCTGCCATCATTATGGGGGTTATTTTAATCAATCTTTTTCCAGACAAAACGGAGGAGAAAAAGCGGGGTTCCATTGATTGGAAATTAGCGATGAAGCACTCTTTGACGAATGGGAGTGTGTTAATGATTTTTGGTAGTTTACTCATCGGTTTTGTTTCTGATTCCTCCCAATCGATCGGGATTAAACATTTCACGACAGATATTTTCAAAGGCTTTCTGGCCATCTTCTTGCTAGACATGGGGATGCTTGCCGCTAGTCGATTTAAGGCGTTTAAACAGCAAGGGCCATTCCTGATTTTCTTCGCGCTTCTTGTTCCTCTTTTCAATGGTTCTGCCGTGGCTTGGCTTACGCAATTCCTAATTCATGACGAAGCTAATCGATTGATTTTTGCTGTTCTAGCCGCCAGCGCCTCGTACATTGCCGTTCCTGCCGCGATGCGTTTAGTAGCACCCAAAGCGGATCCGGGAATCTATATCCCCATGGCATTAGGGGTGACTTTCCCCTTAAATATTACGATCGGGCTACCGCTGTATTTTCAATTAATTCATGGGTAATCAGGCGTTTTTTGAGGGTAGGGAAATTCGTATTGCGACCATGCATGGCAAGGAAAAGGTGATAGGCCCTGCTTTGGAAGAAGCATTCAAAATGAAGTATTCGGTCGCAACTTTCGATACGGATTTATTAGGCACATTTTCAGGTGAGGTAGAGCGTGTTTTGACACCGTTGGAGGCGGCAAGAGAAAAATGCCGCTTAGCCCTAGAGAACGATAATGCAGAGATAGCGATTGCTTCTGAGGGGTCTTTTGGAACTCATCCTACTTTATATTTCATGCCATCCGATGAGGAAATTTTACTTTTAGTCGATCGAAAAAATGACCTTGAAATTGCCGTAAAGCATACGAGTCTCCAAACGAATTATGGGTATTTTTCCACGGAATCAGAAGAACCTGTAGCGGATTTTTTAAAGCGAGTGAAGTTTCCATCTCATGCGCTGATAGTGAAAACAGCTGATTTTATAGAAAAGGGAATTCAATCCAAGGATCAGCTAGATCGAGCCATAAATGCATGTATTTCTCTGAATGGACAATACCAACTGATGACGGATATGCGCGCGATGTACAATCCTTCGCGAATGCGTGTTATTCAGGAGGCAACGGATAAGTTAATCCAAAAGATTCAAAGCCAATGCCCCGGATGTAGCAGACCGGGCTTTGGGATAACGGATGCGCTAAAAGGTTTGCGCTGCTCGACCTGCTCGATGCCCACACGTTCTGTCAAAACAGTCATCTATTCCTGTGAAGGCTGTCATTACACGGAAAAAGCAGATTTCCCAGAAGGGAAAACGGAAGAGGACCCGATGTTTTGT
>JBEBBJ010000126.1:0-4137 GCA_041158445.1 Bacteroidota bacterium | reverse complement strand
AAAATGGTGGGGTGAATGAAAAAAACATCTGCTTTGGCATTTGCCTGACTATCCTGAAATAAAGACTTCCGAGGAACTAGGTCTGCCGCATCAAATCGACTCGGTAAAGCGGACCAAGAAGCAGGATCCGCATAATCTGCGGCAGCTGGCACAGGAGCGTCTTTCCATCTAGTAGTCAAGACATAAGGTGTCTGGTTGCTTGCGCAAGCGCTCAGTAAAAGTAAGGAAACAAATACAACGGCTCTCATAGATGAAATTTATGCACAAAGCTACTAGTTTAATCCTCCTTTTTAAAATAAAATGATTGAACGGCAAGCTCGATTAAATTATTTTCGGAAAAATTAGTAATTTTTTAATACCACTTAGTGCTTGATAAGTAAATCTTCTTTATTTTTGTTGTAATTCGAGTACCTAAAAACAAATTGTGTCATTAAAAACACCCATTATGAAAAAAATTGTACAACAGATTTTACCTAGCCTAGCGCTTATTCTGTTCTTAAGTGCTTCTGCATTTGCTCAGACTAAGATAGGTGGAAAGGTAATGGATGCAGATTCTAAAGAGCCATTAATTGGTGTTAGTATCGGAGTAAAAGGAGCTGTAACTGGAACTATTTCAGATGCAAAAGGAAACTTTACTTTATCTACTAACAAAGCAGGCGCCCTAACAATCGTAGTTTCGATGGTAGGTTATGAGCGTCAAGAAATTCCCGTTAAAGGAAATAAAACAGATTTTCAAATTGCTTTAAAAGAGCAATCTTTCTTAGCTCAAGATGTAGTTGTTTCTGCTTCTCGTGTGGAGGAAAGCGTTATGCAATCGCCAGTTTCTGTAGAGCGCATGGACATTCGTGCGATTCGCGAGACTCCAGCAGCTTCATTTTACGATGCGATGCGTAACATCAAAGGCGTAGAGGTAAGTTCACAATCGGTGTCTTTCTCGTCTATCGGTATGCGTGGATTTAACAGCAACGGTAACGTACGTGTCGTTCAAATGATCGACGGTATGGATAACCAAGCACCTGGTTTGAACTTCTCCGTAGGAAATATCGTAGGTATCTCTGAATTAGATTTACAATCAGTGGATTTATTGCCAGGAGCAGCTTCGGCTTTATATGGTCCTAATGCAATCAACGGTATCATCCTTATGGATTCGAAATCACCTTTCTTATTCCAAGGCTTATCTGCTCAAGTGAAAACGGGAGCGATGTATGCGAGCAACCGTACGGAGGCAACTACACCTTATGGTGATATTTCAATTCGTTATGCAAAAGCATTCAATAATAAGTTAGCTTTCAAGTTAAACTTTAATCAATTGAGTGCAGAAGATTGGCAAGCTACAGATACACGTGACCAATCTTTATTGAACGGTACGGTATTAGGTGCAGGTTCTCGTGGAACTAACTTAGCTTACAATGGTGTAAGTGTTTACGGTGATGAGACAAATGCAAATATGTTTACTTCACTTCGCCCATTATTAGCTGTTCCTACGAACCCATTAACGGCAGGTATCAATCAGATTTCTGCTGCTACCGGAGGTTTATTAACTCCAGCGGCTATCTTAGGTTACATTGTACCTAACGTGAATATTTCTCGTGAAGGTTATGCAGAGCGTGATATCTCTTCTTATGCAAACCGTAACATCAAGTTTAACGCAGCTTTACACTACCGTTTTAACGATAAGGTTGAATTGATTTTACAAGGATCTTATGGTCAAGGTACAACGATGTACACAGGAGCTGATCGTTACTCGATCAAGAACTTCTCGATGGGCCAATACAAGGCAGAGTTAAAGGGTTCTAACTTCTTCGTTCGTGCGTACACGACACAAGAAAATTCTGGTGATGCGTATGCAACAGGAACTTTAGGTCAGTTAGTGAACGAAGCGGCTAAGCCATCTACGGCTTGGTATCCAGAGTATTTCTCTACGTTTGCAGGATTAGCTTTAACAAACTTTGGAACGGTATTACAAACAAACCTTTTAAAGGGTGTGGCACCAGCATCAGCAGTTGGTTTAGCTGTAGCTAGTACACAATCTTCTTTCCCTTTCTACCATGGTACAGCTCGTGCGAAGGCAGATGTGGGTCGTTTAGTTCCAGGTACTGCAGGATTTAACGCGGCAGTAGAGGCGATTAAAGCGAAAGCATTACCTCAAGGTGCTAAGTTTACAGATAAGTCAGCTCTTTATCACTTAGAGGGTATGTATAACTTGACTGAGAAATTGAATAATAAAGTAGAATTGATCGTAGGTGCAAACTTCCGTCAATATGCCTTGAACTCAGAAGGAACTTTATTCGCATTGCAAAATGATGGTAGCGAGTTCTCAATCAACGAATATGGTGCGTATGCACAAGCATCTAAGAAATTCTTTGCTGATCATTTCAAGGTAACGGGTTCACTTCGTTTTGATAAGAACGAAAACTTTAAAGGCGTATATAGCCCACGTATTTCGGGTGTGTACACACAAGGAACATCTAACTTCCGTGTTTCTGCTCAGACAGGTTTCCGTATCCCTACGACACAAGATCAATACATTAACTTGTTAACTCCATCTGCTCGTTTACTAGGTGGTTTAGCTGTAGTTCAAGATCGTTACAAGTTATCTGGTAACTCATATACGTTACAATCTGTGTTAGCAAATCAAACTGATCCTACGAAGTGGGTGACTTACAAGTCAAAAGAGTGGAAGCCAGAGCAGGTTCAAACATATGAAATCGGTTACAAAGGAATGATTACTCCTAAGATGTTAGTTGATTTCTATGCTTACCAGTCTAACTTCACGAACTTCTCTGCTGGTCAAGTAGTAGCTCAGCCTAGCACGACTTTAGCAGGTACATTGAACTACTTCTCATTCCCATCTAATGTGGATAACGAAGTGGTAACAAGTGGTTGGGGATTAGGTATTGATTACGATTTAGGAAAGCGTTGGTCTCTAGGATCTAACGTATCTTATAACGCTGTTAAAGATGCAGGTGGTTTATCTAACTACCAATTAGGTTTCAATACTCCTGAATACCGTACAAACGTTTCTTTAGGAAACCGTAACATCGGAAATTCTGGTTGGGGCTTTAATGCAACTTGGAGATACCAAGATCAATTTGTTTGGCAGTCATCATTCGTAAACCAAGTGGTGAACCAACAACAATTATCGATGATTCCAGCTTTCTCTACATTAGATATGCAAGTAAGCAAGAAGGTGTCTGAGATTAAGTCAATCATCAAAGTAGGTGGTACAAACTTAGGTGGTGTTGCTTATACAACTGGTTGGGGTAACCCATTAGTGGGCAGCATTTACTATGTGAGCATCACTTTCGACGAATTGTTGAACAAATAAGATTTATTTGAAATTAGTTTGAGGCTGCCCCTTTAAGGGCAGCCTCTTTTTTTGTACCTTTGTGGATCGATCGATTCCCAAACTATGGCTTCAAAAGCGTCAGATTCTACCGGATTTTCCCACATTCAAGTGCTGGGCGCACGCGAGCATAATTTAAAGAATATTGACGTTTCCATTCCGCGCAATCAGCTCGTGGTGGTGACCGGTATTTCGGGTTCGGGAAAGTCGTCTTTAGCCTTTGATACCATTTATGCAGAGGGCCAAAGACGCTACATGGAATCCTTCTCCGCCTACGCTCGTTCCTTCCTTGGAAACATGGAACGCCCGGATGTAGACAAGATCGAAGGACTTTCCCCAGTAATCTCCATCGAACAAAAGACCACTTCTAAAAACCCGCGTTCTACGGTAGGGACGACCACCGAAATCTATGATTTCTTGCGTCTTCTTTATGCTCGCGCTGGAGAGGCTTTTTCTTACCTGTCAGGGGAGAAAATGGTCAAGCAGTCGGTCGATCAAATTATCGAAACATTATTAACTCAATTCAATAAAGGCAAAGTCGTTTTGCTTGCACCTGTAGTCAAAGGTCGTAAGGGACATTACCGTGAGCTCTTTGTTCAAATCGCGAAGTGGGGATATACCAAGGTTCGGATCGACGGGGAAATAATGGACATCGAGCCGAAGATGCAGGTCGATCGTTTCAAAGTGCACGATATCGAAATCGTGGTGGATCGTTTAGTGGTGACGGAAGACGAACGTTTGCGTTTGTCCCAAAGCCTCCAAACCGCCATGAACCAAGGCAAAGGGCAAGT
>JBEBBJ010000125.1:0-4222 GCA_041158445.1 Bacteroidota bacterium | reverse complement strand
TATTCTGAAGCGCAAGTCGCACCCGTTGGCATCGAAAGATTCCCTAGGCCGTCTTCGCGTAGGTGCTGCCGTAGGTGTGACACCGGATTTATTAGACCGCGTGCAGGCTTTAGTGCAAGTAGGCGTTGACGTAATCAGTATCGATACGGCTCACGGTCACTCGAAAGGAGTTATCGACGCTTTAAAATCGGTGAAGAAAGCATTCCCTACTTTAGATGTTATCGTAGGAAACATCGCCACAGGTGAAGCTGCGGTTGCTCTAGCGGAAGCGGGTGCAGATGCAGTGAAAGTGGGTGTAGGTCCAGGAAGTATTTGTACGACGCGTATTATTGCCGGTGTGGGTATGCCACAATTGACGGCGGTGTATGAGGCGGCCAAAGCTTTGGAAAAATACGACGTCCCTGTCATCGCTGATGGCGGTATTCGTTATTCAGGTGATGTGGCCAAAGCCATCGCAGGCGGCGCAAGCACCGTTATGATGGGTTCTCTTTTAGCTGGAACGGACGAAGCACCAGGTGAAATGATCATTTTAGAAGGACGTAAATTCAAGTCATACCGCGGAATGGGCTCACTAGAGGCCATGGAAGATGGATCGAAAGACCGCTACTTCCAAGATGCAGAAGACGATATCAAGAAATTAGTACCAGAAGGAATTGTAGGTCGCGTACCATTCAAAGGTTCCGTTACCGAGATTTTATACCAAATGGTTGGTGGGTTAAAAGCCGGCATGGGCTACTGCGGAGCTTCAACGATTGAAGCCATGCAACAAGCGAAGTTCGTGAAAATCACTTCGGCGGGTGTGAAAGAAAGTCACCCACACGACGTGAGCATCTCGAAAGAAGCACCTAACTATTCGGCAAAATAAGTTTTATCTTATTCGCAAAAAAGCCTCGTTCATCGCGAGGCTTTTTTTATTTGTAATTCTGAACCGTATCCACGAAACACTGCACCTTATCCGGATCAATATCGGGATAAACCCCATGTCCTAAGTTTGCAATATAACGCTGCGTCCCAAATTGATCAATCATTTTCTTGGTCTCCGCTTCCACCGTCTTGAAGTCGCCATACAACGCACAAGGATCTAAATTACCTTGCAAAGTCTTGTTTGGACCGACTAATTTTCTCGATTCCGCGATATCCATATTCCAGTCCAAACCGATGGTCGCACAATTCAGAGCAGCCATTTCCTCGCGAGCGAAGAAAGCTCCCTTAGCAAAAAGCGTCACCGGAACTTCCGTCACGGCATCACAAATCTGCTTCAAATAAGGCGTCGAAAACACCGAATATTGCGCCGGCGATAGAATGCCCGCCCAGGAATCAAAGATTTGAACTAAATTAGCCCCAGCCGCTACCTGTGCCTTCAAATACGAAATCGTAGAATCCGTAATCTTTTGCAACAAGGCATGTGCTAACTCAGGCTCGGCATATAACATCTTTTTGGCCTGCGAAAAAGTCTTCGACCCTCTCCCCTCGACCATATAACAGAAAATCGTGAATGGCGCACCCGCAAATCCGATTAACGGAACCTTGCCAGCTAACTCCTTTTTCACGATCTTAATTGCATCTAATACATATTTCAAATCCTCTTCTGGATTCGCCTCTCTAATTTTCGCTAAATCAGCTTTAGACCGAATCACCTCCGGAAAAACCGGCCCCTTTTGCTCCTCCATTACATACGGCAAACCCATCGCCTCCGGCACCACTAAAATATCCGAAAAGATAATCGCAGCATCCACCCCAAAACGCGTCACCGGCTGAATCGTCACCTCCGCCGCCATCTCTGGATGCGTCGCCAGTCCAATAAAGGAACCCGCCTTCGCTCTCACTTCTCTATATTCAGGTAAAATTCTCCCTGCCTGACGCATCACCCAAACGGGAATTCGCTCCACAGGCAGACCCTGCGCGGCACGAAGAATAAGATCGTTTTGTAGTTTTTCCATAAGCGTACAAAGGTAAGGCAAAATGAGGGTTAAGGCAAGGGTAGTCAGTATTCGGTAGTCAGTATCCGGTAGCCAGTATCCGGTAATCGGTAATCAGGTGGGGAGAGAGGCCGATAGGCGATAAAGCATTTTCCCGATCAAATCGATCTGATTATAGTATGTTTTCATTTCTTCCTCAGAAAAATAGCCTAATCTACTTCCTAATATCAACATTGATTTCACTTCGCTAGAAGAACCTTTGGCAAAATATAAAAATCTGTTGAAGTCCTTATTTGAATTTCTTTCAAAACCCTCTGCGATATTATTTGAAATAGAAATGGATGCTCGCTTTATTTGATTTGTAAATCCATAATCTGGATGTCTTTCAAAGTGCTGATACAGTCCTACAGCGATATCTACTGATTTTTGCCAAACAATTAATTCTTCAAAATTCCGAACCTTCATATCTTATCATTTATTATAAAAGTCAAAAGAATTGATTAGTAAACCACAGAACAAGCTTAGCACTTATAATTAATAAAAAATACCACTTTTTACTGGATACCGGTTACCGACTACCAGATACCGACTACTGACTACTGATTACTTTTCCTTACCTTTGTCCCTCATCATCACCCGCCCTATGGCTCAGATTAACGCTAAATTTGTTACCAGTAACACCGATTTTAAGAATTGCCCACCGGCGAAGTACCCTGAATTTGCCTTTATTGGCCGATCGAATGTGGGGAAATCTTCGCTGATAAATTCGTTGACCTTTCATAAGGGTTTGGCGAAAACGTCGCAGACTCCGGGGAAAACACAATTGATTAACCACTTTATTATTGATGAGAAGTGGTTTTTAGTGGATTTGCCGGGTTATGGTTTTGCCAAAGTCAGCAAGGAGAAGCGCAAGGAATTTGAGAAGATGATCTTTGATTATTTGATTCATCGGGAGAATTTAACGTGTTTGTTTGTGCTGGTGGATATTCGTTTGAAGCCGCAGGCGGTGGATATCGAGTTTATGAGCCGGATGGTAGAGGATGAAATTCCTTTCTATATTGTCTTTACGAAGTCGGATAAATTATCCCAAAAGCAGGTCAATGAGAGTGTCGAGCTTTACAAGAATTTCTTGCTAGAGATGTGGGATGAGTTGCCTCCGTTGTTTATTACGTCGGCGGAGAAGCACGTAGGACGCGAGGACATTTTAAAGTCCATCGATGAATTAATTAAGACATCCCCTTACAGAATAGGGAAATAATACTAATTTTGCCCCCATAACAAGCGAAAAAACATGGATTTATTGAATGAAGTTGCCCATATCTCGGGAAAAAGTGGATTGTACAAAGTGTTGAAGCCTACACGCACGGGAGTGATTGTGGAGACTTTGGACGCGGCGAAACAAAAATCAGTAGTAGGTGGTCAAACACGTATTTCGGTATTAAAAGACATCTCTTTGTACTTAGATGATCACCAAGATAGCACTTTACCGTTAGCGGACTTATTCTTACAAATCCACGCTAAATTCAATGGCGTTTTACCGATTGAGGCAAAGAAAGCAAGCGATGCGGAGTTATTTAGCACCCTAGCAACTGTGGTTCCCAACTACGATACAGATCGCGTTTTTGCATCAGACATCAAAAAAATCTTAAGCTGGTATTTAATTTTGGTGGCAAACACACCAGAATTATTCCCGGCAGCAGCGAAGGCAGAGAAAGCCGAAAAGGCTCCTAAAGCGGAGAAAGCTCCAGCGGAGAAAGCAGAAAAAAAACCTGCCGCGAAAAAAGCAGCGAAATAAGTACATGCAGATTCGGCCCATTGAACCAGGTGATAACGTAGAATTGGCAAAGGTCATTCGGGCGGCACTGACGGAATTTGGGGCAAACAAACCGGGAACGGTCTATTTTGACCCGACCACGGATGCTTTGTATGAGCTTTTCAGAACTCCTGGCTCCTATTATTTTGTAGCCACCATTGACCATAAAGTGGTAGGTGGTTGTGGCCTATTTCCGACCGATAATTTACCGGAAGGAACTTGTGAGCTTGTGAAATTGTATGTGGCCAAAGAAGCCAGAGGCACAGGACTAGGCAAGCAATTGATGGAAAAGTCGATGAGCTGGGCAAAGTCACATGGCTATACCCAGGTGTATTTAGAATCGATGCCTGAACTGACGAAAGCCGTTTCGATTTATGAAAAAGTCGGATTCAAATCGCTCGATGGACCTTTGGGGAATAGCGGTCACGATGGCTGCGACATTTGGATGTTGAAAGAGCTATAAAACAAAAAAGCCTTCGAATTTTTTCGA
>JBEBBJ010000124.1:0-4497 GCA_041158445.1 Bacteroidota bacterium | reverse complement strand
CCCACCCGCCAGGATGAAATCGTATTCTCGATAGGCTGGGCCGGGTAATTGCATAAACTAGATGTGCTTTTCCGCGTGGTAACTCGAACGAACTAGGGCTCCAGACTCCACATAGGCAAGCCCACGTTTCAGACCTTCCTCTTTGTACATCGCGAACGTGTCTGGATGTATCCATTCGATCACTTCGTGGTGCATTTTAGTCGGTTGTAAGTATTGTCCCAATGTCAACACATCTAAGCCGTGCTCCACTAAGTCATCCATGGCTTTGAAAACTTCTTCTTGTGTCTCGCCTAAACCAAGCATGATACCCGATTTATTGCGTTTCCCAAATTCTTTCGTACGCTTAATTTGCTCTAAACTGCGGGCATATTTTGCCTGTGGACGCACGTAACGGTATAAACGCTCTACGGTTTCCATGTTGTGAGATACCACTTCTTGGCCACCTTCGATCATGCGAATCAAGGCATCCCAGTTCGCTTTCACGTCAGGAATCAAGGTTTCAATGGTCGTCAAAGGGGTTGTTTCTTTCACAGCGCGTACCGTTTGGTACCAAATCTCTGCGCCTTTATCTTTCAATTCGTCGCGGTTCACGGAAGTGATCACGGCGTGTTTTACGTTCATTAATTTGATAGCATCTGCCACCCGGCGTGGTTCATCTTCGTCGTACTCGTTTGGACGACCTGTTGCTACCGCACAAAAAGTGCAAGAACGGGTGCAGACATTGCCTAAAATCATGAATGTCGCTGTTCCCTCTCCCCAGCATTCGCCCATATTAGGGCAATTTCCAGACTGACAAATCGTGTGTAATTTGTATTCATCCACGATTTTGCGAACGTTCGTATATTTTTCCCCTATAGGTAATTTAACGCGTAACCAATCGGGTTTGCGGGAATTTGCAGCGGGACTTACTTGAGGTAATTCAATCATAATTTTTCTATTTACTTTTTCCAAAGAAAAAGGTCACATAACCTGTCGTATAAACAGACCTAGGCGTGGTTTGGTTTAAAATCTCTACTGGTTGACTAAAATAGTCAATGATAAATCCCGTTTCAAGGGCTAAGTAATTCTGTTTTAAGGTCTCAAATTTAAACTCCAAAGCCGTTTTAAGGTGCCAGCCTGGAACCATTTTTGCCTCTGAAAAGCCTGAAAAAAAGCTCCCCTCGCCACTAATAACGGATTTAGAATAGGTATTATCTAGGGCATTCGCCATAGGTACACTGGTCTGAATCGATTTTCCTGCCGCATCCGTATAAATGATATCTACGAAATAAGGCTTTTGTATACCTAGCGTCGGTCCTGTTGCTAAACGACCATTTAGGCTCGTTCCTCCATCACTCGATTGTTTTAATAGCGCCCATTGGCGACCATATTCAGGTCGTAAATTGAGTAAGTAATTTAATTTTCCTTCCACATAGGTCTTACCATTATAGGAGAAAGGGGAGTCAAATTCACGGTAATCTTTCGTGTTTGTGAAATCGAGATTGATGAAAGATCTGTTTTTGAATGTCTTGATGAAACTAAATCCACCCAAAAGCCCTGAATTGGTGTTCGTATTCACTCCGATTCCCCAGGAGGAAGCGCTAGCGTTGATTTCTTTTTTCTGGGGTGCTGCTGATTTTCTTTGGCCCATCATACAAAATGGAACCACCAAAATCACCCACAAGAAAAAAAATCTAGGCATGTAAATAAGGTTTAATTTCTTCAACGGAAATATCCCAATGGGTTGCGGAGTAGGGGCAAGCACCTTTATCAATAACCAGTACTTGAGGGGACTGATGCTCCACGTTAAATTGTTCCGCAATCTGTCCTGAAATAGGTCTGTATGCGATTAAATCCAAATAATAGGTTGGTGTATTCTCCGCATCCCAAGCTCTCTCGAAGCGATTTAGGGCGGTAGAAGAAATGGAGCAACGCGTGCTATGTTTAAAAATAACGACGGGTTTCTGTTGTGAAATTTCCACAATTTCAGCCAGTTGATTTTCGTCTGTTAAGGGTATCCAATTCATATTCCTCTGCCTTTTTCGTAATTTTAACAATTCAACATCAAATTTAGTAAAAAATGAGGGTTTGCCTCTATTCTTTTGTCTTGTTTTTATATCGTGGACTTATTCGATTAGCAGCGCTGTTTCAGAGCAAAGCGAAGTTGATGAATGAGGGCCAAATAAAGGTGTGGGATGGATTAGAGAAGCAATTTAACTCGAATGCTAGACCGGTAGCTTGGTTTCATACAGCCTCTATGGGTGAGTTTGAACAGGGAAGACCTATCATAGAAGCTTATAAAAAGGAAAATCCAACACATTTTATCTTAGTTACCTTTTTCTCTCCATCTGGCTACGAGGTTCGAAAAAACTATGCCGGAGCCGATTTTGTGAGTTATTTGCCTTTGGATGGCTATTTTAACAGCTCGCGTTTTTTAGACTTGGTGAAGCCCTCTTTGGCGGTTTTCGTGAAATATGAATTTTGGCATTATTACCTGACAGGTTTACAAAAGCGATCGATACCTACTGTATTGGTTTCAGCTATATTTAGACCGAATCAAGTCTTTTTTACCTGGTATGGAGGTTTTTATCGCCGATTGTTAGATTGCTTCTCGCATTTATTTGTGCAAGATCAAGCTTCTGCAGACCTACTTCAGCGTTCAAATGTGAAGGTGGCTGGAGATACGCGTTTTGATCGAGTTTTAGACAATTTGAAAAATCCGATTTCGTGGGACCTGCTTACGGATTTTGTCAATAATTCCGAGTTTATGGTGGTCGGTTCGGCCTGGCAGGCAGATATGGATGTATTGATTCCGATTATTAATTCGAAGAAATATCCCTTCAAATGGGTGATTGCACCGCATGAAATCCATGCGGAGGAATTGAAAGCTTGGGAAGATAAAATTGAGTTGACGGTTTCTTATTCCAAAGGTCCTCTGCGAGAAAACGCGGACGTTCTTTTTGTGAATGAGGTAGGTCGTTTAGCTAATTTATATCGAGGAGCCTCGTTTGCTTACATTGGAGGGGCTTTTGGAGATGGTTTGCACAATACACTAGAGGCGGCGGTGTTCGGTCCGACGGTGTTTTTTGGCAATAAAACCTACCAAAAATTTAAAGAGGCGAGAGATCTAATCGAACTAGGGCTTGCCTTTCCAATAGGCAACTCAGCGGAATTAGATCAAGCCATGCGCGTTATTTATGAGGATGATCAAAACTTTGTGAATAAGCAGGTGCAATCGCGAACTTTTGTGCAATTGCAAGCGGGTGCGACGGAAAGAATCATTGAATTTGTGCGTAATTTAGGGGTCGATGGAAGGAAATAAGGGTTTAATCATGCGTTCAACTGGTTCTTGGTACGAAATTCGTTCCGAATCAGGTAAGGTATTCAAAGGACGTTTGAAGGGAAAATTCAAATTGAAAGGTCCCAAAACCTCCAATCCACTAACCGTAGGAGATCGTGTGATCTATGCCATGGAGGATGAGGCGAACGAAACCGTGGTCATCGAGGAGATCATCCCTCGCACGAATTACATCATTCGAAAGTCAGTACACAAGACCGGACAGGGTCAATTAATGGCGGCAAACGTCGATCAAGCCATTTTCGTGATGACTTTGAAGTCACCTAAAACTTCTCTTGGATTCTTAGATCGCTTTTTAGTGACAGCCGAGGCTTTTCGAATTCCCGTCACTATCGTGTTTAACAAAATGGATTTGTTGAACGAGGAGGAAGAGGACCAAATATTTGAATATGCCGCTCTCTATCAAGAATTAGGCTATGGAATCTTGTTTACGTCCATTCCAAGAAGCCAAGGGGTAGATGAATTTAGGGCTATGTTTGCTGGTAAAGTCTCCCTTTTAGCAGGACATTCTGGCGTAGGGAAATCCAGTTTGTTGAACTTGGTTTCTCCGCATTTGAATATTAAAGTCAAAGAGATATCTGATTTTGCCCAAAAAGGCGTGCACACCACGACTTATTCCACCATGTGGGAGCTGGGGCCTGACACCTATTTGATCGATAGTCCGGGCATCAACGAACTAGGGGTGATGGAAATAGAGAAAGAAGAATTATCCCATTATTTTCCTGAAATGCGCGCACTAATAGGTGAGTGTAAATTCAATAATTGCCTGCACATTTCTGAGCCCTCTTGTGCGGTTCTGAAGGCTTTTGAGGCGGGAGATATTGGAAAACAACGACAACCGTCGCTAAACCTATGAAACAAGATTATCTGTGGGGCATCGATTTAGGTGGAACTAAGATCGAATGCGCCGTACTTTCTGCCCAGAATTTAACGCAAGTCATTGCTAGAGAACGTATTGATACGGAGGCCTCCAAAGGTTACGAACACATTATTTCTCAAGTAACTCGTCTCGTTTCACGTGTTTCAGATCAACTAGGTGTTACTCCCACTCGTATTGGCTTTGCCACGCCAGGGGTCTTGAATCCAGCCACCCAAACCATGAAAAACTGCAATACGACTTCCATGAATGGTCGTCCGATGGCAGCAGATTTAGCCAAAGC
>JBEBBJ010000123.1:0-5890 GCA_041158445.1 Bacteroidota bacterium | reverse complement strand
GGAGCTCGTTGGATTCAAGAGCATTTTCTTGTTTTAGATAAGAATCAAGAGACTTATTCTTATTACGGTAATTTGAATGGTATTAATATGAATGTAGGCTACCATAACGAACACCATGACATGCCTTCTATTCCTTGGAATAACTTGCCAAAATTAAAGGCAGCTGCTCCTGAGTTTTATGATAATTTGAAATACCATACTTCCTTCGTGAAGTTGTTCTTTACTTTCCTCTTCTCCCAAGAAATTGGCTTGTATTCACGTATTGCCCGCAAAGAACGCGGTGGTGTGCCATTGACGGATAAGTCGATGCCGGATGTGGAGCTATTGAAATAATTGTAAATGGTAAGTGGTGAATGGTAAATTAAAAATCATTCACCACTTGCCATTCAACATTTCATTCACCATTCACCATTTATCATTTACCATTTAATGTACGTGCTTCCCCATGCACAAACACCGTCAACTCAGGTCCCGCTAGGTTCGTGATTTCTACTCCTGTTTGCTTCACGGCAATATTTAGTTGGTTTGCACGGAAGTTGATTTTGAAGGAGAACTCGGTCCATTGTTTTGGCAAGAATGGATTAAAGTGTAATGAATGACCTTTTAGACGCATTCCACCAAAACCTTTGATGATCGACATCCAGGTTCCTGCCATACTCGTAATGTGGCAACCGTCTTCTGTATCGTTATTATAATCATCTAAATCTAAACGTGCGGCACGCGTGTAGAATTCATATGACTTATCTTCTTTTCCAAGTTTTGCAGCTAAAATGCTGTGAACACAAGGGCTTAACGAAGATTCATGAACGGTAATCGGTTCGTAAAAATTATAATTACGTTCTAAGTCTTCTAAGCTGAAATCATCCTCAAAGAAGTACATTCCCTGTAATACGTCCGCCTGTTTAATGTAGCATGAGCGTAGAATGCGATCCCAAGACCATTTTTGGTTGATCGGACGTTCTGCAGCTATCGTTTCGACGGGAGCAATTACTTTGTCTAAGAAACCATCTTGTTGTAAATAAATACCTTTATTCTCATCAGAAGGCAGGTACATATTAGCAATGATATGCTGGAATTGATCGATTTCTGAAGCGGTAAAGGCTGTTTTAGCGATTTTAGCCGCTGCCTCTGAAGGATAATTCTTTTGAATTTCAGCGTAAACCTCAAAGGTATATTTTAGACACCAAGTTGCGATGTAATTCGTATACCAGTTATTGTTAACGTTATTTTCGTATTCATTAGGACCAGTAACGCCTAACATCACATATTTCTGCTTGTCTTCTGACCAGTTAACACGTTGAGCCCAGAATCGCGCGATGCCTACTAAAACCTCCCAGCCGTACTCGACTAAATGCTTGCGATCATCTGTGTAATTCACGTAATCCATGATTGCATAAGCGATAGCACCATTACGGTGGATTTCTTCAAAAGTGATTTCCCACTCGTTGTGACACTCCTCTCCGTTCATCGTAACCATCGGATAAAGCGCAGCACCCTTGTTAAAACCAAGTTTACCGGCGTTTTCGATAGCACGATCTAATTGCTTCCAACGGTAAATATTCAAACGATCGTCCTCCCCTGTATAGGTTTGGTTCATTTGGAAGATATTGAAACGAATACCTTGTTGTGCAGATGCGTCACCTGAAATGATGATGTCATTTATGGACCATTTAGCAGCCCAAGCTTCCGCTTGTTCAGCTAACATTTTAGCGAAACCTTTTGCCGAAATACGTACTAGGTAATCAGAAGCGATTTTTTCAAACGAAGCGGTTGGGTGATTTTCAGAAGAAATATTAACCGCATACTTAATGATGGTTAATTTCTCCCCCTGCTTCGCAGCAAGTGTATAGGCAAGTTCGCTGTATTTTTCGCGAGTTGTTGAGGATGCTTTTGCCTCGATTTTTTGCCCATTGGATTGTATTTCAATCTGCTGAGCGGTGATAACTTCGAAACCGGTTTTCTTGGTTTTGGACCAAACAAAATTCGAACCTACTTTCACCTCATCCCAAAATTTCTCATCGTAATTCGAATCCTTATTTTTGATATCACCATCAATGAAGGCTTTCACTAGTATATCTTCCGTGAAGTTGATGGGTGTAATCGTGTAAGAGATGACGCCTGATTCGTCATCCGCCATACTATTTAGGCGAATGGACTCGATAGCTAAACGCTTTCCGTTACGAAGGGAGATTTCACAAGTACGAAGGATATGACCTTCTTTCATGTTTAATTCACGGTAGAAGGAATGAATTTCACTGGTGTGTAGATCGACTTCTTCACCCCCTATTTGGATAGATAAACCATTCCAGTTAGCGGCATTCAATACTTTAGCAAAATATTCTGGATAGCCATTCTTCCACCAGCCTACGCGGGTTTTATCCGGATAATAGACTCCTGCTACGTAATTTCCTTGTAAAGTTTTTCCTGTGTATGTTTCTTCAAATGAGCCTCTTTGTCCCATCCGGCCATTGCCAAGAGAAAAGATGGATTCTGTTATTTCATTGTAGGCAGGATGGAATTGATCTTCGATGACCTTCCATTCATCTATTTTTAAGTATTGCTTCATTCGGTTGATTCAGGTAAAATTTACAATGCTACAAAAATAGAAAATTGTAAATTTTGGACATTTCTGTGCTATGGTGTTTCTTTAAAATTTTAATAATTCAGTCGCTTTAACACCAATAAATGAAGGAATCACTTTATCTGCTTCGTTTAAAACACTAGCTTCACCTATTCCGATTGCTTTCATTCCTCCTTTTTTTGCCGCTTCTACCCCAGCTTGCGCATCTTCAAATACGATGCATTCTTCGGGTTTGAAACCTAAACCCTCTGCACCTTTCAAGAAAACTTCTGGATCTGGCTTACTCTTCGTCACCTTGTTACCATCAATTATAAGGTCAAACCATGGTAAGAGACCTGTTTTTGTCAAAATAACCTCCGAATTTTTGCTGGCAGAACCTAAAGCGATTTTATACCCTAGCTCTTTTATTTGGCCTAAAAAATCCAAAACACCCGGCAAAATTTCAGCTGGATTCATATTAGAGATCAATTGAAGATAATTCTCATTTTTCTCGATTAACCAGGCTTCTTTTTGTTCAGCCGTCGCAGAATAATTTGCCCAATCTAGGATACGATTTAATGACTCAACACGTGATACGCCTTTTAATTGCTCATTTTGCTCTTCAGTCAGTTGGTAATTGAAGTTTTCGCCTAACATCTTCCATGCTTGAAAATGGTAAATCGCAGTGTCAACTAATACACCATCGAGGTCAAAAAGGCAGGCTTTGTACGTCATATTTAGGTAGGGATTGTTTTAAAGATTAACAAAATTATTACATTTACATTTGCCAAAAAACCTTTTTCTGCTGTGCTAGACAGTTTATTTTGAAAAATATGCGTAAATTCTATCTATTACTGTTAACTGCCGCCTTACTACATCCACTTATGGCTCAAGACAAATCGAAATCTGATAAACATGTCGTTTACCAAATGATGTTTCATCTTTGGGGAAATCAACAAACTCAAGTTAAAAGAAATGGTTCTGCCTCTGAAAATGGAGTGACTAAATTCAAGGACATTTCTGAAAAAGGTCTAAAGGCCTTGAAAAAGAAGGGTTATTCGCATTTGTATACCACTGGAATTTTAGAGCACGCGACAATGGAGGATATGACCGCCTATGGTTCTCCTCTGGATCATCCTCAAGTGGTTAAAGGTCGTGCAGGCTCCCCCTTCGCTATTAAGGATTACTATGATGTGAATCCTTTTTTAGCAGATAAACCGGCAGAGCGTATGCAGGAATTCGCTGCCATGTTAGATCGCGTGCACAAAGCTGATTTGAAATTAGTATTGGATTTTGTTCCTAATCACTTAGCAAGAGCTTATCATTCAGATATGAAGCCGGCTGGAGTAGTTGATTTTGGCCAAAACGATAATAAAGACCTCTCCTTCTCACCTAATAATAATTTTTATTATTTGCCAGGTACGCAATTTACAGTACCAACGGGTGTGAATCCGCCGGTTCTAGTGACGGTACCTTATATTGAAATTCCAGCCAAAGTGAGTGGTAACAATGTATTCTCTGCACAACCTTCCATTCATGATTGGTTTGAAACAGTGAAGTTGAATTATGGAGTTGATTTACAACACGGAAATCAATCGCATTTTGATCCGATTCCTGATACGTGGTTGAAGATGACAGATGTGTTGCTTTATTGGACAAAGAAAGGGGTGGATGGATTCCGTTGTGATATGGCGGAGATGGTTCCAGTAGAGTTTTGGGCTTATGCTATACCAAAAGTAAAGGCCATTAATCCTGAGGCCGTTTTTATCGCGGAGATTTACAATCCGGCTGAATACCGTAATTATATTTTCAAAGGTGGTTTTGATTATCTCTATGATAAAGTGGGTTTATATGATGGTATTCGCCATATTATGGAGAAGAAGCCGGGTGCTACCACAGCTGATATTACACGCGTTTGGCAAAACGAATCAGGTGATTTTGCAAACCATATGCTACGTTTCTTGGAGAACCACGATGAGACGCGTTTAAATACAACCGCCTTTGCTGCGAATAATTTCTGGTCGACCATTCCTGGAATGGTTTTAACCGCTAGTATGCACGATGGTCCATTGATGATTTATTTTGGCCAAGAGTTCGGTGAGAAAGCTCAGGAAATTGAAGGATTTAATGAAGCGGATGATCGCACGACGATGTTCGATTTCTATCGGGTGGACACACATCAGCGTTGGGTGAATGGCGGCAAGTTTGATGGGGGAAAATTAACGGCTGATGAGAAGTTGATTGATTCTTTCTATTCGGATTTATTAGCTTGGGTGAATTCAAGTTGTGTGATTCAATTAGGTAAATTCTTCGATTTACAATATGCTCAAAATGCAGGGTATCCTAAAGATAAAGTGTACTCCTATTTACGCTACACGGAGAAAGATCGAAATTTAATCATCTGTAATTTTGATTCAGTTGATCATTCTTTTGCGGTGGAAATACCGACTTTGGCCCTTGATATGATGGGTGTTAAATCTGTTCAATGGAAGGAAGAGAAAGCTTTTTTACCTCCTGCTAGTTCTGCTGTAAAAGTAGAAGGCAATCACATTCAAATACCGGCTAATTCAGCCCTCATTATTACACTATAAACTCGATGAAAAATTTTACTAAACCTCGTTTAAGTATTGGCCAAATCTTCAATATGAGTGTTGGATTCCTAGGAATTCAATTTGGCTTTGCGCTACAAAATGGAAACGCCTCTCGTGTTTTGCAGAATTTTGGTGCGGATGTGGAGCAATTATCGTGGTTTTGGTTAGCCGCTCCATTGACAGGGATGCTAATTCAACCCATCATTGGTTTCTATTCCGATCGTACATGGAATGGTCTAGGTCGTCGTAAACCTTTCTTCTTAACGGGGGCTATTCTAGCTGCCACGGCTTTATTCTTTTTCCCACATGCCGGAGCTTTAGCGAATTTTATCCCTCCAATGATTGTGGGAGCTGGTATTTTGATGATGATGGATGCTTCATTTAATGTGGCGATGGAGCCATTTAGAGCTTTAGTGGCAGATAATTTACCCGAAGAACAAAATACCTTAGGCTTCTCTATTCAGACCTTTTTAATTGGAATTGGTGCTGTTGTGGGTTCCTGGTTGCCTTACATGTTTGGTAATTGGTTTGGTATCTCCAAAGTTGCAGCAGAAGGTCAAATCCCGGATAACGTGCTTTATAGCTTTTATGTAGGAGCTGTTGTCTTTATTACTGCTATTGTTTGGACCATTGCCACAACGAAAGAATATTCTCCGGCTGAGCGTGAGGCTATGGGCTTTCAAGAAGAAGGTTCGACTGATTCGATTTGGTCTGTTTTCCGTTACATCAAGGAAATGCC
>JBEBBJ010000122.1:0-4348 GCA_041158445.1 Bacteroidota bacterium | reverse complement strand
GCAGTCTGCTAATTTACCTATCGCAACAGGCGAATCGAAAACACCTGCCTCAGCTGGTTTAACCGAGGCAAGTTTCGCTGAAAAAATCAAAGGCAAGCCGATGGTCATCATCGACTACAATGCCACTTGGTGCGGCCCCTGCAAGCAATTAAGTCCAATTTTAAAGGAATGGGTAAAAGCGCAGAATGGTAAAGTAGAACTCATCGAGATTGATGTGGATGAAAACCAAGAATTAGCAAAATCCATGAAAATTGAATCAATCCCTTACCTTGAAATGTACAAAAACGGAGTGAAGACTTGGTCGAGTATAGGGTTGATTGGGAAAGAAGAGCTGGACAAGTCGCTTCGCTAGTCGCTAGTCGCTAGTCGTCCTTCGGACTTAGTCGACTGCGTCTGAGTCGTCCTACTGACTTAGTCGACTTCGTCCTAGTCAATAGGTCGCCACTTCGTGGCTTAGTCAGAAATTATTGCGCAGCACAATTTTCAATAACGAGTTTGAACTAACATGTCATCCTCACCTTCACCACCCCAGCCGACGCTACCGTCAAGCACCCAATCACGATAATACTGACATTCAGTTCAAAATAGTCTGCTAGAATCCCTGTCAAAATAGCTCCAAAAGCATAGCCTAAATCGCGCCAAAGACGAAAGATCCCTAAACTAGCAGCTCGGTCAGTCGGATGGGTATTTTCCGCAATGGAGGCTAAAAAGGTGGGATAAACAACAGCCGTTCCTAGTCCTAAAACAAAAGATAGGGCCGCATAAACGAAAAAGGTCTCAGCCCAAAGCAAGCCTAAAATAGCTACACCTTGCAGAAGCATGCCAATAACAAGAAGATCTTTTTGGCATATAAAATCAGACAAACGCCCCGTTCCCAACTGAGCCAATCCCCAAACCAAAGGATAAATAGCTGTTATCAGCCCAATATCCGCTAAGCTAAACCCTTTCGCTGCTAGGAGTATAGGAAACAATCCCCAAATCATCCCATCATTTAAATTATTCACTAATCCAGCTTGTGTGATAGCTCCCAAGTTTCGATGTAAAACACTGGTATCCCAAAATCGATTATTCAATAAGGGGACTGTACTAGAAGCCGCGGCTTTGTGCACAAAAAGCTGGGTGTCTTTGACCCAAATAATACTCAAAGCCAGTCCTAATATCACAAAAACGATACCGATATAAAAAGGATAAGGTCTAATGCCATAGGCATTCGCTATCCAAGCGGTCAATAAAGCCACTAAACCCACCGATAAGTAACCTGCAAATTCGTTAATCCCCATCGCTAGACCACGCTGCTTATCCCCCACCAAATCAATTTTCATCGTCACCGTGCTGGACCAAGCGAGCCCTTGGTTAATGCCAAGTAAGACATTCGCTAAAATAATCCAATTCCAAGACGGCGCCCACATCAATAAAAAGGGAATGGGAATCGCAAAAAGCCAGCCATAAATCAATAATCGGCGTCTTCCTACTGCATTCGCAAAGTGACCGGCGAAATAATTGGTCACGGCTTTGACAATTCCAAAAACAACAATAAACGAGAAAATCGCGGTGTGTGAAGCCATTTGAAATTCCTCTGAAGCCAAACGAGGCAGTATCGATCTTTCTAAACCGACCATGCCTCCCACGAATGCGTTGACTAAAACTAATAAACTAAACTGTTGCCCGTTTTCTTTTAAACCTAATTTAACCTCCATATCATTGCTATTATGCAACAAAGTTGAGAATTAGACCACTAGGACTACTTAACAAATGTTAAATTAGGATTTCTTCGCGCGAATGCGACTTAAACTCACTTGGGTGATCCCCAGATAGGAGGCAATGTATTTTAATTGAGCGCGCTTTAATACCTCAGGTTGCTCTTTTTCTAGTAAATGGTAACGCTCCTCTGCCGTATGAAACTGCAAATTTTCTATCCGCTGAATCGTTTCCACATAGGCCTTTTCAAATAATCTTGAGAATAGACGCTCTATATCCCGATGCCCCTCAAATAAAGAAGCTAATTGTGTTGTATCGATGGACCAAAGCTCGGAATCTTCCAACACTTGTATTCCCTTCTGGCTAGGTTTTCCAGCAAATAGGCTCTCAGCACGCGCTATCATGTTAAATTCGCCATAAAAGCCCTCCGTTACATCCAAACCATCTTTCTCGTAATAGATTCTGGCCATTCCCTTTTTTAGGAAGTAAAGTGTTTTACAGGTTTGGCCTATCGCCTGAAGAGGTTGATTACGTGCAATACTAGTAGGCTGACAAATTGCTTCTAGGGCCTTTGCAGAGCTAGTGCTTAAGGGGGAAAGGGTCAAGAAGTAGTTAATCAGTGGGTGCATAGGTAACCAGGAGGAAATTAAGAGTGGAGATTATAGAGTAGAGAGTAGAGAGTAGAGATTTTTCCATTCACCATCTCCTCTCTATACTCTCTTATCTCTGCTCTATTTTTTCGCGGCTTCAAACCCTATCGAAACCGAATTCACGCAATAACGCAATCCTGTATCCGTAGGACCATCGTCAAAAACGTGACCTAAGTGGCCTCCGCATTTAGCGCAGGTAATTTCTACGCGACGCATTCCAAGGGTATTATCGACGGTTTCTTTGATGACACCGGCTTTAACTTCCTTGTCAAAACTCGGCCAACCACAATGTGAATCGAACTTCGAATCTGAGCTAAAAAGTGGGGCTCCGCAACCTCTGCAGGTATACATCCCCTTCTCGTTATGCATCAAAAATTTACCTGTGTAGGGTCTTTCTGTGCCTTTTTGGCGTAAAATATAATACTCGTCTTCTGTTAACTTAGCCTTCCATTCGGCTTCTGTCTTAGGCAAATTATCCATCGTATTTGTTTCTGTAGTTGCTATCGTTTGGTTGGGCGTTTGTTTGGGTTGCTGTCCACAAGCTTGTAGGCTCATAAACATTAGTACTAATCCTAGAATCTTTTTCATGTGATTTTCATTTATAGCATAACGCAAGTTAAGGGAAAAAGGTTTACGGGCCGCAAGCGGCAGTGGACGGTAGTCGGTAGTCGGTAGTCGGTAGTCGGCAAAAAGTCCAGATTAGAAAATCTCTACTCTATACTCTCTTATCTATACTCTCCTTTATTCTTTGTGCTTTATGCTTTATGCTTTACTTCTCCTCTCTCTAATCTGAATACCGTGGATCCACCCGCCACGCTAACTTCCTTAATTGTTGTACCCGTAGCGTACGATGGCCAAAGTCATCCATCGATACCCCTTGCATCCAATAAATTCCACTGCCGCGGAAGGAATAGTTTTTTAAGTCGGATGGAAAATGGACCGTATCAAAGAACTCCCCTTGGAGGTCCACGAAATAGCCGAAATACATGCGTTCGCCCTGCTTCGTTCGCGTGGATTTGAGGGTGACGAGGTAGCCGATGATATCGCCTTTGGGCAATACTAAATCCGCATTCAATAAGGTCTCTGGTAATTCCTCCAGCAATAAAAAGGGCGAGCAGAGCGGGAAACCTAGTATTTCCCACTCATCGAAGGCATCCTCCGCCGAGTCGTGAATTAAAGCGGGCAATACCCCTATCTCAGGAGATAAGTCCTCAAACATTTCCATCGCTACCACCGTGGATACTTTGCCTTGGAAACGGGCGTGCGCCTCCCACAACAGCGGTTTCTTCTCATGCCCTAAATTCCGAAAAGCACCGATCCGGATTAATAGAACCGCCTGCTCTAGCCCAATGGAAACGCGGTGCGCAAAATCCTCCCAGGAACGAAACGGGCCGGACTGCCTCCGCGCCTCCAGCATTTCTTGAATCACACGCTTCTCTAGGCCTTTGATATGCACCCAGCCGAGGTAAATCCGCTTGCCTTCGATTCGGGTTAGGTATTCGCTTTCATTAATCTCCGGCGCTTCTATTTGTGCGCCACAGCGGCGAGCCTCGTGTACGTAAAATTCGGTTCGGTAGAATCCCCCAAAATTATTGATCACCGCCACCATAAATTCGAGCGGGTAATAGGTCTTCAAATAGAGGCTTTGGTAGCTCTCTACGGCAAAAGAAGCGGAGTGTGCCTTCGAAAAGGAGTAACCCGAAAAACTTTCCATCTGCCTCCACACCTCTCGCGAAACGGCTTCAGGATAGCCTTTCTCGGCACAATTCGCGAAAAAGGCCTCCCTGATTCGATCGAATTCAGCCCTGGAGCGGTATTTTCCTGACATCCCGCGGCGAAGCACGTCGGCCTCCGCTAAGGTTAAGCCCGCGAAATAATGCGCCACTTTGATTACATCTTCTTGGTAGACCATCACGCCATAGGTTTCCTTCATCAGCTCCCCCATCAGCGGATGCACGGGTTCATAGGAATCTGGCGCGTGAAAGCGCTCGATGTAGGCC
>JBEBBJ010000121.1:0-9453 GCA_041158445.1 Bacteroidota bacterium | reverse complement strand
TAGCCTTTCGGTGTCAGCTTGATTTCGTCTACGGATTGACTACTGTGTAAGTTGATGTGAAGCCGTCTCGCTTCGGAAAGGAAGCAATCGATGATGGTTTGGGAATCATTCGAAAGCGGGAAAATACAGTTATCTGGATAGGTTTTCAATGCCACACCTCTGCTCTCCAGCCATTCGACCATCGTAGCGGCATTAAAGACTTCAAAAGCCTTGCGAAGAAATTTCTCTCCCCGCGGATAGTTTTCAGAAAGTAAACGAGAATTAAAGGTGGCATTCGTGACATTGCAACGTCCTCCACCGGAGATCTTCACCTTGCCTAGGAACTTAGAGGTTTTCTCCAAAACAGTCACTTCCGCCTCCGGGTTATGTTCTTTTGCCGAAATAGCCGCAAAAAAACCAGCCGCTCCACCACCTATGACGATTATTTTCATTGGATGAATTTATCGAGGATTTCCCATTCGATGTTCGCGTCTTCTATGAAGTGTGTTTTACTCATGTACAAAAATAACAAAAAAGCCGGGCAAAATGCCCGGCTTCCTTTTTAATCTGCTAATGTCTGGTAGACCATTTGGCGTAGACTATTGTGGTATTCCCAGGTGAAATTACTCTCTTGGGTCATCAATAAGGCAATCAATTTTTCCTTCGGGTCTATGAAGAAGTGCGTGTTATTTGCCCCACCCCAATAAAACAAGCCATTGGATGCCGGAGTTTTTGTAGCAGGACCATCGGTAACAACTGCAAATCCTAGTCCCCATTCCGTCCCCGGTGTTTTAAATAAATCCCCTGTGTGGTTTGAAGTCATTAATTCCACCGTCTTGCGGCTTAGGTATTGTTTTCCTTTATAGGTGCCCCCGGCCAGCATCATTTGGCAAAATGTAGCATAATCTGCAGCCGTCGAGAACAATCCATTCACTCCACTCCAAACCGTCACATTCTCATACGGCGGTTGATTCGCTGCCACGGAGATCGTACCATTCTTACCCTTGGTATGCAATGCCACAATTTTGGATTGCTCTTCTTTAGGTACATTATAACCTGTATGTTTCATTTCCAAAGGCTCAAACAAGCGCGACTTCAAAAATTCATTTACACTCATTCCTGAGAACTTTTCAATCAACACACATAGCACATCTGGACCCGCGCTATAATTCCATTCCGTCCCCGGCTGCGCTAAAAGAGGGTATTTCGTCATATTCGCCACACGTTCTTGAATCGTCTTGATACCCGGTTTGAAATAGCCATTTCTGAATCGAATCTGTACGGGATTTTGCTCCAAACCATGCATCAAACCGCCGCTATGACTCAGCAATTGCGTGATCGTAATCTCCGATTTTAAAGAATCGGTAGGCGCATCTGGACCATCATTTACGCTACGAATGACGCGAAAATTCTTGAATTCTGGCAAATATTTCGACACCGGATCACTCAACTTAAAATATCCTTCCTCATACAACATCATGAAAGCCGTCGAAATAATTGGCTTCGTCATCGACTGAATATAGAATAAATCATCGGTCGTCATCGGCGTTTTTGTTGCTACATTTTTATAGCCCAAAGCACCCTGGTGAACCACCTGTCCCTTATGAATAATCATCGTCACGGCACCAGGAATGTTCCCTTTATCCATTTCCGAAAGCACAAATTTTTCTAATCGCTTCACGCGATCGACATTAATGCCAGCTACGATTTTAGGCGCTTGCCCATGAATTTCACCTAGGAATAGAAGGGTGAAGAGGAGGAGGAAGAGTTTAGTTAGTTTCATAGGTGATTGATTATAAGTAGAATGTGGTGTAAAGGTCAAAGAAATTGTCTAGATTACAAAACACAAATTAACCACTACAATAATGGAAAACAACGTAAGTCTTTATCTGAAAAAGTATGGCATAGCCTTGTGCCTGATCCTTAATCAAACCATTTGCATTTACCTCTTATCCTATCAGAGTGATTTTAAAAGTCCCAGAATTTACCTTCATCTGGTAACGCTCGCAACGATAGTATTTATAGTCATTAAATATCCCGAATACCAGCGAATTCGATGGAGAGCAATGCTTATCATGGCTATTTTACTCTTGATTTTTTATTTGATGGAGGTTAAATATGCGGTATGAAAAAAGGGCAGCCTTTACAGCTGCCCTTTCATTTTATTTCCCTTTTTTCTGTGCCGCCAGCCATTCTATAATGGTAACTGGCTTGCCATTTACGCGAACTGGCGATCCGTCTAAATCGGTTCTTGGTAGGTTTTCATGCAGATAAACCCATGACCAGTGGCCGTTGTATTGAAAACCTTTGCCACCATAGAAATTCGTAATGTCATTGCGCCTGCTTTGCGTAGACGGTCGAACACAGGAACGACTGTTAAGTCAGGAACGGTGGTTTTGTCGTCTTTGGAATGAACAAACCAAATAGGCACATTCTTAATCTTTTGAATATCGCTATCTGGGATATACTCAGATTTATAGGCCAAAGCACTAATGTAGCCTGCCGCAAAATAATCCGGATACAAGAAGATTAGTTTCAAGGCCATATAACCTCCATTCGAGCAACCACCTACATAAATACGGCTGGGGTCGATACCTGGATTTGCTTTGACATAATCCTTAATTAAGGCCATTAAACCTTCATTGTAAATGTCATTGTCTTTTCCTTGAGTTCCCACGCCTTGTGTATTGTGCATCCAAGCGCCTGGACATTGAGGTGATAGAACATAAGCACCCTCGAAAATCGATTGGATACCTTCTCCTGCATAATTTGCTGCTTTGTTGCCTAAAAGAGGAACTGTCGGATCCGTTCCACCTTCTCCACCACCATGCAACCAAATGATTAATGGAGCTTTATCTTTCTTCACTTTGGGAGTGAAAGTTGCGTAAGACATGGTTAGTTTATCATTGTAAGTGTATTTCCCAGTCAAGTCAAATTGATCAATAAGGGGCATGATTTTACCCGTGGATGTATCCCAAACTTGCCCTGATTTAGTCTGAACGATCGTTAACGAATAATCTACCCACACATTTCCTTTGCTTCTTTGGTATTGAAAAGGGGAGCTGATCGCAATTTGTGGGCCCACAGATAAAACAAGTGTGATATTTTTACCCGTTTTTACGCGCGCACCGTTCTCATCCGAAACATAGGCAGTCACGATATCACGTTTGTTGTCGGGGTCAGCTATGGGTCCAGTGCTTGATTTGCGGCTAGCGAAGACGGTGTAATCCGCCGCATTGACTTTCGAGGTGGTATCATTTAAAGCTAAAATGACTTTGTTTACGCCTGCACCCCAATCGAATCCTTCGACGACGATCTTGTAAGTGCCTGTGGGTTTAGCATAGCTGCAGAATGCCAATAAGGCCAAGAGCAGCGTTAATAAAGAGTACTTTTTCATAGATATTAGGTTTAGTTTATAGTTTCTAGTAATTCTAAGGCTTTGCGGGTGGGTAATTCTTTGGTTTCAATGACCTTGTCAAGGATTTGGACTTTTTGATCTTTGGTATTAAATGTAGGCCAAACCTCTAGGCCGGCTCCATTCGGATTACCAGTCTTAGTAAAGTTAACCCAATACGAGGACATTTTTTGGCTTAAAACCTGATCGATTGCTTCGAATGGACGATTCACTGTTTGCAAATTTGCATAGGCATAAGGCACCTCGCCGGTATGAAATGCTCCGTATCGAGTAGATTCATCATAACCTGGTACAGCTCGGTTGAAGTTATATACATAAACGGGCGCTTTGCCTTGTAGATTTTGTGTCTTAGCCCAGGTATGGACTTGAACCCCAAAACTCTCATCGCGTCCTAAGTCCAAAGATCCATTCGGTCCATAAGCAGCTAAAACTTCAGCTCCTCGTGTTCCAAACCTCTTTTCTAATGTTGTTTTAAATACTTCTGGTTCTGCTGCCTTTGCACTTAAACGATCTTCAGAATTCCAACCCACTAAGATGGGAACATCGTTTTGAAGTCCTTTGGAATAAATTTCTGGCATAGCTAATGGTAAAACATAGCCGTCAGAATAAGGGGAAGCATTTCCACCTGCATTTTGAATAGTCTCTGCAGGCAAGGCGCGCAATTCAGCAAGCGACTTTGCTCCTAATTTAGTTGCCCATTCCAAACCATTATTTTCGGCTTGAGCTTTCTTGATAGCTGGTCGTAATGGGCTAGGCAACATGCTGGCGCCACTTTCTGCAATGGCACCTTGAAACAAACCTTTCGCTAAAGGAGAGGCACACAAGAAGTTTACGGCAAAAGCTCCAGCTGATTGTCCCGCGATTGTTACCTGATTAGGGTCACCACCGAAAGCGGAAATATTCTCTTTTATCCATTTTAACGCCGCAATCATATCTAGTAGTGCATAATTTCCGGATGATCCATAGGCTGCCTCTGCACTCAATTCAGGATGTGCTAGAAACCCAAAGATGCCCACGCGGTAATTAATACTGACAAATACGATGTCTTTCTGGGCCATGTTTTCTCCGTCATAAATAGGGCAGGCGGCCCCGCCACTTCTGAATCCACCTCCATAAATGTAGACTAATACTGCTTTTTTGCCTTGAGGTGATTTAGGAGCCCATACATTGAGGTATAAACAATCTTCACTGATGGGTGATTCTGGAATGAGGAATTCAGAGGACCAAAAAGCAAAGGGTGTCGGTTTAGCTTGCATCGGGCTAGGTCCGAATGCTTTGGCTTCTTTAATGCCAGACCATGATTCCATAGGAACTGGAGCCTTCCAACGCAATTCAACCACAGGTGGTTTCGCAAAAGGAATACCTAGGAATTTTTGAATGTTAGTTTTCGGGTTAAAGGTTCCAGAAACGGTCCCTTTCGTTGTTTGAATTATCACGTTCTGTGCATTTAGACTGAACGTAAATAAGACGAGGAGTAAGATTTTTTTCATGATTAATAAGTCAATTCACATTTCTCCCCATCGCACATCTTGCGAATGTCTCCGGAGTAGATATTTTTTAGGTCTGATTTTAATAGTTCGCGTTTTTCTAAGGAAAGTTTACGAAGTAGTTTGCCCTCTGCGAAGCGACGGGTTTGGGTTTCATTTTCTAAAATGAGGCCTGGAACTTCCGTTAAGGCACCGTCGTCGTTCTTTGCTGCCATGGTGAAGTAGCAGGAATTGGTGTGGGTGACTACCCCTGTTTTAGGTTTTAGTGATTCGATGCGCATGCCGATGATCATGGTGGTTCTACCCACGTAGTTAACGGATGCTTTGATGGAAACTAGGTCACCTACTTCCACTGGGTTGAAGAATTCAACGCCTTCCACTGCAACGGTTACACAATAGTTACCGCTGTGTTTTGCTGCGCAGACATAGGCGACTTTGTCCATTAGGGAAAGGAGGGTGCCCCCGTGAATTTTGCCGCTAAAGTTAGCGAAGGCGGGGATCATTAATTCGGTGATAGTAGTCTCTGAATCGGAGACTTTCTTAGGGCTCAGCATAGTATATGTTTAACTATCACTAAGCTAGCTAAATTTTGGCATAAAAAAAGGGGATGATCGATGACCACCCCCTTCTTTAACCCCTGATAATTATTTTGCTTCAGCAGCTGTAGCTCCTTTAGCGATAGAGTAAACAACTAAACCGAAACCGATTTTGTTTACTGCATCCGCAATATTGTAAGCTAAGTCGATGTTTCCTGAGAAACCTGATAACAAGTTACCTGGTAACATCATGTAGCCTACTGGATAGATTGCCCAGCCTACTAATGTGAACCAACGCATAACTTTGAAACCTGATTGTACTTCAGCGTTTGTAGACGCAGCAGCTAATTTTGCAGCCTCACCCATGTAGATTTCATAGATGATGATTGCCCAACCTAACGTAGAGATGATACCCCACATTACGTTTTGTGCTGGTACAACAGCCTCTCCGATGTAACCTGCTACTAGCATAACTACTGAACCGAAGATTAAACGTGATAACATTCCTGTCTTAGCACCTGCTGGCTTTAAGATCAAGAAGTATTCAATACACATCAAAGGAACAGTTAACGTCCAGTCGATGTAACGGAATTGTGTAGGAGACTCATGTGTGTCTAACCATACACCGCGCATGTAGAAATAATGCACTGCAGCAATAAATGTAATCAATGCGGAAATCAATAAAGATGTTTTCCACTTGTCGTTCACTGTGCCTCTCTCAACGATGAAGAAGATTGATGCAGCAAGCATCGACATGTAACCTGTAAAGAAGGTGAAGCCGATGTAATCTCCGGCAGCTAGAGTGCCGTTCAATAAAATGTTTAATGTTTCCATAAATGTTAATGATTTAAAGTGATACTGTTTAAACTGATGATGTCGGCAATTGTTTCAAATATTGTAAAAAAAATTTAAAAAAAAATAAAAATTGTACAATATGTTTAATTTGGGCGTTTTATTAATTTATGCATAAGTACAAAATGGGGTAGTGTCAGCAAGGATAAGAAAATAAAAATCGGATAGATTTTTAAGTCTTTGAAAATCATAATAATATAGGCCAAACCAATAAAAAGTGCTCCCAATGTGAAGGGGAGAAGCTTTTTGTATAATTCTAAGAAATTGAGCTCAAGTCGATTTTGCATGCCTTTGAAACTGTAGACGGCGTGGCAACAGATAACAGATAAATGCGGGTATAAGTGGCAAGAAATATCCGGCCGCTAAAGTGAAAAAAGTATTTAAAAAAGGGGTAAAATTTTTCTTTTCAAATCCGAGCAAAAGAAAAATTAAGCTCAAAAAGAGAAATCCCGGAGACAGATTATTTACCACCGGCACTTCCATCTCACTAATAATTCCTGTTACCTCTGGCCAGTGACTGACTAAAATAAAACTCAAAATGCCTGTGCCTAGGCAGATAGTTCTAGCTAGTTGAAGCAGAGAATTTTTCTGATTAATGGGAGAAAGATCTTCCATATCACCAAAATGAAATACACTAATCCCTATAAAAATCACAAAGGATATCGTAGGAGATAGGTACCAAAGCAATCCATAAGCGAGCATTATACCCAGGTAAAAGCCGATAAATGGTTTTAAATGAAAAGTCAGATTTTCTCTAGCGGCGATCTTTTTAGCTATTAAATGATCTCCCGCGCCATGTGGAATCCCAGTCGCAAAAAGTAAAATACCCGCAATGATGTAATCTATGTTTGTCTCCCATGGTCCGAAAACTTGGTAAAAAAGCATATAAACTGCCGTAATGATGGCCCCCAGGTAGTTTTTCATCGGATCAAGTGTTTAATAAAAAGGGGAATGTCGAGTTGTGCCAGCAATTTCACCTCTTGCGCTAAGGTTGTTTTATCATCTAAAAAGTGTAAAATTTCTTTTTTAGGAACCCGGGTAAATAAACGATCCATCACCTCCGGGATTTTATTCATCTCATTTTGCATGATTTTAAGGAGCATTTTGTCGTAAAACCGGAAGCGTTTTGGCGTTTTTTTGCGGGTACCTTGTGATCTATAAATTGCATCTTGATGCATTCTTGTGAATGCGTAGCCTGTGGACGGTTTCATGTTTCCGGAGGCAGCTCCTATTTTGAAGACATTTCCCTCTTTTTCTTCCGCGCTAAATCCCATCGGGATGGTACCCTTCTCTTCTGAAACTATTTTAAATGATTTCTGAGGAAAATGCGAAGTCATATAGTTTTGCCAAATCCCCTCGTAAGTCTCCTTATCATAGGAAGCAGCCGTGAATACGGTCGTTTCTATTAATGCTTTTGTCGAGCTAAATGGTAGAATGTAGTGGAAAACAGCCATTTCTTTTGTTGAAAAATCCAAACTAAAATCCATAAGGGTGATAGAGGAATCATCTACGATGGGTTCATCAAATTCGATGAACTTACCACTGAAATGTTGAAATATAGAACCTTTTGTGGGCGTGGGCCTAGAGTCAGCTATTTTTGTTGCCTGGTAATGTGTGCCATCTTCACAAAGGATGGTCTGAATATCTTCCCCTTCTTGAATGTCTTTTGCTCGTTGTAGGAGATGCGTTATATTCGATTTACCAGGGATAAATTGCTCGAAAAAGAAGTTGAAAAATCGGTCAGAGGATATATAATTGTAGCTCAAAGGAGCTATTTCTGATTGTATCGTTTTGCCGTGACTTGACCGATAGGTCATGTTTTTCCAGGACTTTTCGACGAGAAAAGGAAAAGACGAGGAAGTATGATCTTCCCAAAAACACCAACTCTTCTGAGATCGATCCCCTGAATCAAGTAATAAGATTTTCTTTTTTCCAGAAGGATCAGCTTGAACTAATTCATATAAAAGCTGCAATCCTGACGCTCCAGCACCTATAATCGCAATATCGTATACAAGTGTGGCCATCAATATAATTATTGAAATAAATAATTGTAATATTTAAACCACAAACTACTGAATTTGTTTCAGTTATTTAAATCGCGCGGCATCGATAACCAGACAAAGCCCTGCCTGAAAGATGATCAGTGCGCCGGTTCCATAGAAGAACCAATCTCCTCCGTGAAGTTTAGTGATTCCTGCGTCGATGGCCAACGAAAGTCCACTTCCTGTTAGAATGAGGCCTGAGGTGGCTTGAAGAATCCAGCGTGTTTTATTTTGCATGTGGTAAATAGTTTAATAGGGAATTGTAAGCGGGTTTTCTCTTGTAGTTATCATCGAATAAAAGCGGGTATTCTTTCGGTCTTTTGAAGTAACCACGTAGCCAGGAATCTTTGTCCGAAATATTCCAAAAAGTAATGCCATATTGCTGTGCAGGAGGAATCATCATATAGGACTTGAAGACGAAGTTAAATTGTTCTGCTTGCGCTTTGGCTACTTTTTCTTCGTATACAAAGTCCGGATTGTTCTTCGGATTTACCGCAATATCTAGTTCTGATAGGTGGATTTTTAAGCCTGTTGCTACGGATTTATCCAGCACCTCTTGTAACTCATTTCGCTTCGAATCGACATTGATGTGCATTTGTAATCCCAATCCATGGATGGGAATCCCGCGACGTTTTAGATCGGAAACGAGGTCGAGGATGGCCTGCATTTTCTTTGGTTTCCCATCTTGTCCATAGTCATTGTAAAATAGAATCGCGTCTGGATCTGCCTCATGGGCCCATTGGAAACTTTTGGCGATATAATCGGGAATATGATCAGCCCATAAAGAGGGACGCAAACTCCCGTCATCCAAGAATGACTCATTCACCACATCCCATCCAGCAATCTTGCCTTTATAATGCGATGCAACCGTTTGAATGTGGTTTTTTAATAGTTCTTCCCAGGTTTTCTGATCGCCTTGAAAGTCCTTCATCCATTGTGGTACCTGATTATGCCAAACCAAGGTGTGCCCATGCATCCTTTTTCCTGAAGCTTTGGCGAAATCAAGAATCTCATCACCTTTAGAGAAATCAAAACGATCTGCCGCCGGATGAATCAACATCATTTTCATGTGATTTTCTGCTGTTAGGCTCGTCCATTCTTCTTTTGCAATGTTGCGATAAGCCTCATTTTCGTTCAGCATT
>JBEBBJ010000120.1:0-4895 GCA_041158445.1 Bacteroidota bacterium | reverse complement strand
ATTAACCCTGGTGTTCGAATTTGGGCGAAGTCAGGATCATTCGGTAATACCTATGATCTTTCAGGTTATTATCAGACCAAAGACGGTAAGACGCTTGCCTTCTCGGTTTTATCTAATTTAGGCAACACGTCGGTGAGAGAAATCAAGAAGTCGGTGGTGGAGTTTTTGAAGGCGGCGATTCACTAAAATAGAGTAGAGATTAGAGAGCATAGAGTATAGATAAGAGAGTATAGATTATAGAGTAAAAAGAAAAGATTCAATTTAAACTATCTCTACTCTATACTCTATAATCTCTAATCTAAAACTAGAAACTTTCGATATACTAGATAGCTTACCGCCACAAACCCCACCACGTACACCACACTCTCCAGATTAGTCACTAGTGTTCCCACTAAGAACAGGGTGGAGATAATTAATAATGTCCAAGGTAAAAAAGGATATCCCCACACGAGGTAAGGTCGCTTTAAGTTAGGCTCAGTGACGCGTAGACGTAAAAGAGACGCGAAGCCGGCTAGGTAACTTGCTACGAAAAAGAAAGTCGCGATGTCGGATAGACGCTCATTAATCTCTTTACCCGCTAATAGAAAAAGACAGGCTGAAAAGATGGTTAGATGAGTAGCGGTGGTGGGAGAACCGGCGGCGTTCACTTTTTCTGCGGCTTTGAAAAATAGGCCATCGCGGCTCATGGAATAAATGACGCGAGGGGCGAACATCACCTGAGTGTTCAAGATGCCTAGAATGCTGAGCATTAAAAAGACCGTAATCCAGCGGCCCATATCTGCCCCAAACAAGGCTTTCATCGCATCTGCTGCCGCTAATTTGCTGGTGGATAGGGTTTCCAAAGGCAGGCTGTACAGAATTCCCACGTTTATCAATAAGTAGATAAAGGCGACGATGATGACGCCGATGAACATGGATTTTGGCATGGATTTTACGGGATCCTTGTTTTCTTCTGTGAAATAACTCGCCGTGTGCCAGCCATCAAAGGCATAAAAAATGGACAAAAGGGCGGTCATAATACCGGTAGCGAGGGGGAGGCCTGTAGGGGCTTTGGCCTGCTCATTAAAAACGCCACCACCTCCATAAAGGAAACAGATGCCGATGAAAATCAACAGGGCAACGGCCTTAATACCGCTGAGCCATTCCTGGGATTTGCCTGCCATCACCACGCCTAATTGATGGAAAAACCACAAAGTCGCTAGGATTCCGATGGCGCAGTAGACTAAATAAGGGCTTAGTGAGGGAAATACAATGATGAGGTATTCGCAAAAGGTGTAGGATCCAAAACCGAGAGCGGTAACGGTGCCTAACCAGCTGGTGAGGCCTACGAGGAATCCAATGTAACGACCAAAAGCGCGTTCGGCATAACCGTACCAAGAACCTGCTTTGGGGATGGAAAGACTTAATTCTAGCAAGCAGCTTACGCCTAATAGGGCATATATGGCCACCAATACCCACAGACTAAGGATTAAACCGGGATCTTGAAGGGAGGCTGCAATGGGACCCGGTTTACGAAGAATACCAGTACCAACGGTTCCACCCAGCGTGACAGCCACGCCAAAAGTTGTCCCCAAGACCTTCCAGAGCTTATTTTCCATGTAAAATGTATTGGCCTACCGTAGGGAAGTGATCCGAGTATTTGATGTTTCGAAGGGTTTGGAAGTTTGTCGCTTTCCATTCTTTCGAAAAGAATTGATCGTCAATGCGCACTAAATACGGGCTACGATTTAGGGTAAATCCAAAGCCTGAGCCTGCTTCTTCGAAGGAATTTTGTAGACGTTCACGGATGGTTCCATAGGCCCAGCCAGAAGGAGTTTCGTTCAAATCTCCTACTACTAAGATGGGATAGGGGCTCTTCTGAATCAAGCGATTAATCTTATCCATCTCCTTTTTGTGCTCAATAAAGCCCTTCCTAAGTGAGGAAATGATGCCGCGTCCTTCTTTCTTCGCGTCAGTATAATCTTGCAAACGAATTTTTGAGGTCATCTTGTTCACTCGAATACCCATCGACCAAAGCTGAAGGTTGATCACGCGAATCGTATCTTGGTCCTTCACAATATCAGTTAGCAGATATCCGTTCGCTGAATTTTCGAATTGTTCTCCTTCTTCGTGAATGATGGGATATTTCGAAAATACGACTAAGCCCATTTTCTCGTGTGAATCGAATAATTGCTTTTTTAGCGGGATGAAGGCGTAATGAGGGTATTTCTCTTTTAAAAAGGAGACTGTATGATAGGCTTTGCGATCTGAATGCGAATAGAATTCTTGGAAACATTTAATGTCCGCATCGTAATCGCGAATGAATTTTTTCAGGTCCTCTAATTGCTCTTTTTTGGCCTCATACTCATTTGAATACATGCCAAAAACATTATAACTCATCACCGTCAGCGGTTTTTCTAAGGTCGCTACCGGCTGATTAAAGCTAATCGTTCTCCCGATAAATCCATATCCCAGCGCTAGCACGATTAGGGGCAAAAGCGCTCGCTTCGCTCGCTGAAAAGTCCAGTAAATCAAAGAAAAAAAGCACAACAACTGCGCATACGGCATCGTCATCATGATGAACCCCGCGAACCAATGCTCAACGATGAGCGAATAACTTAAAAGATAGGTCAGTAGGGTATAGAGGCACAACGGCAAGGTTCCTAACCAGATCAGGGAAGAGATGATTTTTTTCTTTAGGGGTGCCTTCGAATTGCGCTTTGCCATGCTCAAAGATACACATTGTGAACCATTTTATAAATTTTCGAATGAGGTTTGGGTTATTTCAAATTATTTTCTAATTTTGCAATCCCTTTAGGAAAGAACAATATTAAATAAAAGATACTATGGCAAAGGTTTGTCAAATTACAGGACGCAAAACTCAAGTAGGAAACAACGTTTCTCACGCTAATAACAAGACTAAGCGTAAGTTCTACCCGAACTTACAAACGAAGAAATTCTTCTTAGAGTCTGAAGGTGTTTGGGTTCGTATGAAGGTTTCAGCGAAAGCAATTCGCACAATCAACAAGAACGGTTTCGAAAAAACTTTAATTGCTGCTGCTCGTAAGGGTACATTAAGCGTTTAGTTTTCAAAATAATTATCGAAATTAGCCTTCCTGAAATTCAGGAAGGCTTTTTTTATTTGTACCTACCATGTTAAGCGATTTAGAATTCGAACGTTACCGCAAGCAGCTCAATCTGCCGGAATGGCGCAAAGCCCAGCAGATGGCTTTGAAGAACGCGTCTATTCTAGTAGTAGGGGCAGGTGGCTTGGGCTGTGGCGCCTTGCCTTTTCTAGCGGCAGCAGGAGTAGGGACGATAACAATTCTGGATTCGGACGTCATCGAATTATCTAATCTAGCACGCCAAGTGCTCTATCGCACGGAAGATGTGGGTGTTTCGAAGGCCTTGAAGGCCGCGGAGGCTTTGCAAGCTTTGAATCCGACCATTGCCATCCAGGGAATCGCGGAAAATTTAACATCAGAAAATGCTGCGACGTTTATCGCGCAGCACGATTTAATCATCGATTGCACCGATAATTTCAAAACACGTTACTTGATAAATGATACCTGTGTGGAATGGAGGAAGCCTTTTGTCTACGGCGCGATTCATGCCTGGGAAGGTCAGTTTGCGGTGTTTACTCCGGATGGACCATCCTACAGAAAGTTATTCCCGGTCGAACCGAGTGCACAAGAAATTCCTGCTTGCGATCAAGTAGGTGTGTTAGGTGTTTTGCCCGGAATCATTGGATTGTTACAGGCAAAAGAGGCTATCTTCTACCTGGCGGGTTTTGAATCCCCCGCCCAAAAAAGTTTAATGACCTTCGATCTACGCGATATGCGTCTCAGCTCTTTTACGCTATAATATCACCGTACAAGTCGAATTCTTCGGCTTTATTGATCTTGACATTCACGAAATCGCCCAAACGCGCGTATTGCTCTGCCGGAATCAAGACCTCATTATCTACCTCTGGAGAGTCAAATTCGGTACGTCCCACGAAGTAGCCGCTCTCTTTGCGGTCGACCATCACTTTTAGGGTTTGGCCTACTTTCTCCTGATTCAACTCCTCCGAAATACCTTGTTGCAATGCCATGATCTCGTCAGAACGGAATTGTTTCACGTCTTCTGGTACGTCGTCATTCACTAGATAAGCGTGGGTATTTTCCTCGTGGCTATAATTAAAGATACCTAAACGATCGAAACGCATACGTTCTACGAAAGAATAGGTTTCCTCGAAGTCCTCTTCTGTTTCGCCTGGGTAACCCGAAATAAGTGTGGTACGTAAAGCGATTCCTGGCACTTTCTCGCGGATGGTGTGGATTAACTCCTCGGTCTTTTCGCGGGTGATACCACGGCGCATGTGCTTCAACATGGCGTCTGAACCACTTTGGAGAGGCATATCGAGGTATTTACAGATATTATCGCGCTCAGCCATCGTCTCTAAAATTTCCACTGGAAATCTCCACTCGATTCCGTTGACATCAGAAAGGCGCTCTAAAAGTTCTTTTAATTTTCTACCTGATTTGCCTTCGCCTTTCAAGTCTAAACCGTAGAAGGTTAAGTCTTGAGCGATTAAGATCAATTCTTTCGTGCCTTTTTTAGCCAAAGAGTTCGCCTCCTTCACTAATTCCTCCATCGGAGTCGAAACGTGTTTTCCACGCATTAATGGAATGGCGCAGAAACTACATGGGCGATCACAACCCTCTGCAATCTTCAAATAAGCATAATGTGCGGGAGTCGTTAATAGGCGCTCGCCCACTAATTCGTGCTTGTAATCTGCCTTTAAGGCTTTCAGTAAACGAGGTAATTCATTGGTCCCAAAGAACGAGTCCACCATCGGAATTTCTCTTTCTAAATCATCCTTGTAGCGATGAGATAGGCAACCGGTAACGTATAATTTGTCGATCTTTCCTGCC